>JAGQRA010000627.1 GCA_020425885.1 Planctomycetota bacterium
CGAACGCAGCCGCGGTGGCGATCGCGAAGTCGTAGTTCAACCGTGCCCGCCGAACTACCCGAACCCGGCCCTGACCTCGATGCACCGCCGCGTGTTGAGCCGCAGCCGCGCCGGCTCACCGACCTCCACCCCCGGCACCCACAACACCCGGTCCCTCGCGTCGACGAGCAACGGCATGCGATCGCGATCGAACCGCGGCACATGCCGTCCCATCAGGAACCGCCGCAGATCCATCGCCTGTTCCGAACCGAGCGGCTGGAACACGTCACCGGCTCGCCGCGTACGCAATCGCCACGGCAGCGGCGCGCCGCGCGGATCGAGCAGCGCGCGCAGGCGGCCGGCCTCGGCCGGGGTCGGCACCAACGGCGGCAACGGATGCTCGTTGGCGTCGAGCCACCACTCGGTCGCGCCGAAGCGTTGGCGGCCTTGATCGAAGTGGAACAGTTGGCCACCGTCGTGCGTGCGCGGCGCGGCACCGGCGCGGTCGGGGTCGAGCAGCAGCAGACCGTCGCGCGTGCGTTCGACGAGCAGGCCGCCGCGGCCGGCGAGGCGTTTGCCATCGGGCTTGTCGAGCAGCGCGAGCGCGCGTTCGAGCCAGCTCTGCAGCGGCGCCTCGCCGTGCGGATGCAGCGCGAGGTAGCTCTGGCGCAGCGCTTCGGTGACGAACGGCCGCGAGTCGGCGTCGAGGCCGCGCAGGTCGAGTTCGAGCCGCCAGGTCGTGCGATGGCGCGTGCGTTGCGTCAGGATGCGCAGCCCCTGGGCCTCGAGGATCTCGTTGGCGGCGCGCGCCGTGCTGGCGACGGTCATGAGCGCGACGTCGAGGCCGATGCCGAGCTGGTCGCGCAGCGCCGGGATGGTCTCGAGGCGCAGGCGGTTGCGGGCGTAGGTGGTGTCGCCGTTGGTGCGGTCGACGTGGACCGGTTCGCCGAGGCGCTCGAGCGTCTTCTCGATGGTGCTGCGCCGGGTCCGCAGCCACGGCCGCAGCAGCAGTACGCGATGGTTGCTTCCGAGCAGCCAGCGTGACTCGGGGATGCCGGCGAGGCCGCGTACCCCGGTGCCGCGCAGCATGCGGAACAGCACCGTCTCGAGGTTGTCGTCGGCGTGGTGGGCGAGCAGCAGCAGGCGCGAACCGACCTCGGCGGCGATGTCGAGCAGGGCGTCGTAACGGGCGCGGCGCATCGCGTCCTCGCTCGGATGGTCGTCGTCGAGTTGCAGGCGGCGGATGGCGATCGGCAGATCGAAGCGCTCGCAGAGTTCGATCACGTGGCGGGCGGTGTCGCGGCTGTCGGGGCGGACGCCGTGATCGACGTGGGCGATGTGGAGCGGACCCGGCAGGCGCCCTTCGGCGGCGAGGCGCTGCAGCACGAACAGCAGCAGCGTGCTGTCGACGCCGCCCGAGATCGCCGCCAGCACGGGCCGATCGCCGGCGAGGTTCTCATGGCGGCTGAGGCAGCGCGCGCAGGTGTCGAGCAGACGGGCGAAACTGTCCATTGGGAACGGCCGGAAGGAATCGCTAGACTGCCGCGCCGTTTTCCGCGCCGCGCAACAACACCAACCTACCAGGAGCTTACCTCGTCATGGCCACTCGGGTCGCCATCAACGGTTTCGGTCGAATCGGCCGCCTCGTCTTCCGCGCGCTCGTCGAGCAGGGGCTGCTCGGCGATGAGCTCGACGTCGTTGCCGTCGGCGATATCGTGCCGGCCGACAACCTCGCCTACCTGCTCAAGTACGACTCGATCCAGGGTCGCTTCGGCGGCACCGTGGCGTCGAAGAAGTCGTCGCCCGACAAGGCCGAAGACGACGTGCTCGTGGTCAACGGTCGCGAGATCAAGGTCGTCAGCGCCCGCACGCCCGACGGGCTGCCGTGGCGGGAGCTCGGCGTCGATGTCGTCATCGAGTCGACGGGTCTGTTCACCGATTCGGAGAAGGCCTCTGGCCAGCTCACGGCCGGCGCCAAGAAGGTCATCATCTCGGCGCCGGCGAAGGGCGAGGTCGAGACCGTCGTGCTCGGCGTCAATGACGAGGAGATCGACTTCGGCAAGGCGACGATCGTCTCCAACGCCTCGTGCACGACCAACTGCCTGGCGCCGGTCGTCCACGTGTTGCTCAAGGAGGGCTTCGGCCTCGCCGAGGGTCTGATGACGACGGTGCACGCCTACACCGCGACGCAGAAGACCGTCGACGGCCCGTCGAAGAAGGACTGGAAGGGTGGCCGCACCGCGGCGCAGAACATCATCCCGTCGAGTACCGGTGCGGCCAAGGCCGTCGGGCTGGTGCTGCCGCAGGTCAAGGGCAAGCTGACCGGCATGGCGTTCCGGGTGCCGACGCCGACGGTCTCGGTCGTCGACCTCACCGTGAAGACCGAGAAGGACACCTCGCTGGCCGAGATCAAGGCGGCGATGAAGACCGCCTCGGAGACCTACCTGAAGGGCATCCTCGAGTACACCGAGGACGAGGTCGTGTCGTCGGACTTCATCCACTGCAAGGCGTCGTCGATCTTCGATGCCGGCTCGTCGATCGAGCTCAACAAGAACTTCTTCAAGCTCGTCAGCTGGTACGACAACGAGTGGGGCTACAGCAACCGCGTCGTCGAGCTGACGCAGCGGATGGCCGCGGCGCTGTGAGATCGGGGCGCTGCTTGAGAATGATCGACGCCGCGTTGCGGCACCGTGTTCGCGACCATGACCTACACCAAGCTCGCTGATCTCGATCTCCGCGGCCGCCGGGCGCTGATGCGCGTCGACTTCAACGTGCCGCAGGACAAGGCGACCCTCGCCATCACCAACAACCAGCGCATAGTCTCGGCGCTGCCGACGATCCGCTGCGCGCTCGAGCAGGGCGCCGCGGTGGTGCTGATGTCGCACCTGGGCCGGCCCAACGGCGAAC
>JAGQRA010000628.1 GCA_020425885.1 Planctomycetota bacterium
AGCAGCCGCTCGTCCGGCTTCGGTGGCTTCGGCGGTGGCGGTTTCAGCAGCGGCGGCGGCTTCGGCGGCGGTGGCTTCGGCGGTGGCGGCTTCTCGACGGGCGGCGGCTTCTGACCCGCCGGGCAGGCGAAGGACTCAGCAGTCGGTGCCCGGCATCACTCCCCTTCGGCAGCCGGCTTGGGCGGCGGGTTCTTGGGGTCGATGACGTCGCCGGTCTCGGTGACGATCCAGACCGGCGCGCCGGTCTGACCGGGCTTGCCATCGCGCTTGGCGGCGCTGCGGGCGAGGCGGTCGGCCTGCTTGGCCTCGCGCTTCATCTGCTTGTCGCGCTCGCGCGCTCGCTTCTCGAAAGTCTGGGGGGTGCGCTTCTTTGCCATCTGGTTGCTACTCCAACCGTTGTCGGGGTGAAGCGCAAGTGCGAACGCAGCTCCCGGTCAGGATGTGAGCGCGATGTCCGATGGGATCAGCGCTTGCCGGCACACACGTCGTCGATGAACTTGCCGAGCAGCTCATGCGCCGTGCTCGCCACCTTGGCGTAGTCGTCGTTCAGCGCCTCGACCGATCGCAGCAACACGGCGCCGCGGCGGGGGGCGTCGGCAACGGACCAGATGGCGGTCAGCGCCAGCCGGCGCTCGTCCTGGAGAGCGTGGCCGGTCAGCGCCATGAGCCGCGGCAGCGCCGCGATGGCGGCCTGTCGCATCGGCGCCACCGTCCGCAGTGCGGCGAGCACCACCTTGCGGTCGTCGTCGTCGAGGCAGCGAACGGCATCGGCCACCGCCCGTTCACTGCTGATGCGCTGCTCGGCCACCGCCTCCAGCGCTGCGGCCCGAACCTTGGCTTCGCGATCGCGCAGCGAGGCCACGATGTCGGCGGCGGCAGCGGCGCCCGCCTTGCCGCCATGGCCGAGGCTGCGGAGCACCTGGGCGCGGACATCGAGGTCGGGATCCTGCACGGCCGTGCGCAGGGCCGCGACGACTTCGGGGTCGTCATCGGCATGCCGGCCCAGGGTTTCGGCGGCGGCGTTCCGCACCACCGCCGCCGTGTCCTTGATGGCGCCGATGACGGCTTCACGAATGGTGTCGGTCCAGCCGACGGTGCCGATGTTGCCGGCGACGGTCGCCCGCACGTCACCGTTCGGATCCTTCAGCATCGCAAGCAGCCGGTTCTCGAACGGGGCGGCGGCTTCGCCGAGGGCGCAGGCCGCCTTGACGGTCTTGCGTCGCACATCGGCGTCGGCGTCGTCGAGGCCTTCGAGGTCCGGGGCGCCGTTCGCGACCGGCTGCAGGCCGCCGAGGCGGAACGCGAGCTGCGCCTGAGCTCGCACCTGCTGGCCGGAGGCCTTGCGTTCGCGCACGAGGCCGAGGAGCTGGGCCCGCAGATCGCCCAGGTCCGGGCGCAGCGCCAGCAGGGTTTCGACCGCGGTTCGTCGGACTTCGGGTTCGGTGTCGCCGAGCGTCAGGGCGACGGCTTCGAGAATCGGTCCGGTCGCCGCTCCCCGCGCCAACCGGTGCAGAGCCGCGATGCGTTGTCCTGCCGGTTCTCCGCGCAGTGCCGCCATCGTCTCGGTCGCGGGCTCGATCGGCGGTCCTTGCACCTGCGCCACCACCACGCAGTGAAGGATGGCCGCAGTCGTGGCTCGGATCAGGATCATCACCGCACTCTATCGTGCTCGCGCGGCCGTGGCCCGAAACCGGCCCCTTGTCGACCCCGCCATCAGCCCTGGCGCCACTCGCGCCGCAGCAGGCCGCAGATGATCTCGTCCTGCCATCTGCCTTCGAGGAAGAAGTGCTCGCGCAGCAGCGCCTCACGCCGCATGCCGAGCTTCTCCATCAGGCGCCAGGACGGTTCGTTGTCGGCGGCGCACAGCGCGATGAGCTTGCGCGCTTCGATCCGCTCGAACAGGAAGTCGAACATCAGCTCGCAGGCTTCGGTGGCCAGCCCGCGGCGATGGACGTCGGGATGCAGTCGATAGCCGATCTCGAAGATCTGCGACTCCGCAGTCACGACGCGCATGCAGACGATGCCGAACATGGCGTCGTCGTTGCGGTCGGCGGCCGCCAGCACGAGCCACTTGCCTTCGACTCCGGCCCAGTGGGCGAGCATCTCGCGGGTGCGGGACTCGATCTGCTCGCGAGGCTGTGGGTCGCGGATCCAACGCATGATGCGTCGATCCTCTTCGTGCGCGATCGCGGTCGCGACATCGCCTTCCTGCAGCCGGCGCAGGACCAGGCGGTTGCCGGTGAGGTGAAGGGCCGGAGCCATGGCGATGAGGCGGTCCAGTTTCATGCTGCTGCGGCTTCGCCGGCGCCGGTGCCGAGTGCGGTCACGCTGAGGCCGCCGTGCTTCGTCGTGAACGCGACCGACAGCTCGAGTCCGGTGCGACGGGCAAGGCGGACGTCGTGGGCGAGCAGGGTCGCGCGCCAGCCGGCGCCGAGTTCGTCGATGCGGTGGCCGAGACTCTGGTAGAGGTGCAGCAGACTGTTGTCGCGGGCGACGCGCCTGCCGAACGGCGGATTGGTGACGACGACGCCGCGACCCGGCGCGCCGTTCGGCTGCAGCCATGGGTGGGCGCTGAAGGCCGTGCACGAGAACTCGATCTTGTCGCCGACGCCGGCACGTTCGGCGTTGGCGCGCGCCATCTCGATCGCGCCGGCATCGCGATCGGCGGCGGCGATGGGCGCGTTCGACCGCGCGGCGCGGCCGAGCTGCAGGACCTGCTGCCAGGCGTCGGCATCGAACAGCGCGGTGTGCAGCAGCGGCGGTGGCCGCAGTCGACCCGGGGCCAGCCCGGCCGCGAGCGCGGCGGCTTCGATCGCGATCGTGCCCGAGCCGCAGAACGGATCGAGCAGGGCCTGGCCGTCCTCGAACCCACTCGCGAGCACGAGGGCGTGGGCGAGGTCTTCGCGCAGCGGCGCCTTGGCCGCGGCCAGCCGATAGCCGCGGCGATGCAGCGGCGTCGTGGTCGCATCGAGTGAGATGGCGCAGACGTCGTTGCGGAAGCGAACCATCAGCTGTGCGCGGTCGTCAGGGTCGTGGTCGGCGTCGCCGGCCTCGCCGCCGGCGGTGGCGCGGGGCATCGGGCCGAGCGCCGCGGTGATGGCGTTGCCGACCCGTTCGACGACCGCATCGGTGTGATAGACGCGCGAGCCCTTCGTCGTCGCGCGCATGGCGAGCGGCACGTCGCGGCGCAGCCAGTCGGACCACGGCAGCCTGGCGGCCTTGCGTTCGAGTTCGCCGAGCGCGCGGCAGGGGAACTCCGCGAGGCGGACCAGGACGTGGCTGGCGCAGCCGAGCCAGTGCGCGGCGCGCATGATCATCGTTGCGTCGGCGGCGAAGGCGACGCCGCCGGCGAGCGGTCTGGGCGCGGCGCCGAGCGCCGACAGCTCGGCCGCGACGAGCGATTCGAGCCCCGGCTGGCAGGAGGCGAAGGCGTCGTGGGTGGTGGCGCTGGTGCTCATTGCCCGAGCACCGAGAGTTCGGCGCACGAAGCCCAGGGTCGGTCCTGGACCTCGCGTCTGGCGACCAGCTTGATGAAGCGCACGTCCCGCATCGGCGCCTTCAGCTCGACGACCTGGGCGATCGGGTTGTTCTCGACGTTGGCGAAGGTGCCGGCCGCGAGCAGCGCCCAGGCCTTGCCGTCGCTGCTGGCATGGAACTCGTAGTCGGCAATGGTGCCGTTGCTGCCGTCGGCGCGCGGTTGGTAGACGAAGCCGGTGATGGTGATGGCGCGCCCCATGTCGATGGCGAGATGGTGGGGTGGACCGGGCGTGTCCGGCCGGTAGCGCGAATGCCAGTGGGTGCGCGGGTCACCATCGAAGGCCTTCGTCGCCGCCTCGCGGCCGCCTTGCTCGCTCGAGCAGTCGTGCACGCGCCAACCGATGGGGGCGATCCCGAACGTCGCCGTCGTCTCGACGGCGGTGCCGAGCGCCAGCGTGGTCGCGCCCGGTCGGGCGAACACACCGGCGCGGATGGTGCCGCCGTCGGGCAGCGCGAACGGGCCGGTGTAGCGCTCGGAGTCGGCGTTGACCGGTGAGCCGTCGCGGCTGAAGCGGATCTCGCCGGCCGCCGCCACGATCGTCACCGTGCCGTCCGTGGCGCGGTGGATCGTCGGCGGCTGCAGCAGCTGTGGCCGGCGGTGGAGGCCGAAGTGCGAGATCTGCGGCTTGCCGCGGCTCTGCTCGATCCAGTAGCGGAAGCCGTCGCCGGTGATCGGGTCGGTCCGCAGCAGGCGGCGCAGGCCGACCGTCGTGCCGCGTGCGCACTCACGCCAGCCGCCGTTCTGCATGACCTCGATGCGGAAGCGTTCGACACGTTGGCCGCTCGCCGCGACGTCCTCGCCGAGATCGAAGACGTCGACCGTCACCGGCGCGTCGAAGTAGACTTCGCCGGCCTTCGGGTACAGCTTCGTCGTCGCACCGGCGGCGAGGTCGTGGTCGAACGTGGTCCGCAGGTAGCTGCCGAGGTCGGCCAACACGGCGGCATCGGGTTCGGCGATCCGGCCGCGTCGATCGGCCGGCACGTTGAGCAGCAGCAGGGCGTTGCCGCCGACGGCGCCGAACCAGCAGTCGAGCAGCACCGGCAGCGACTTGACCCGTGCATCTTCTGCCCGGTGGTAGAACCAGCCCGGCCGGATCGAGACGTCGGTCTCGGCGGCCCACCAGCACAGCGCCGTCGCGCCTTCGAGCTGCTTCCTGCTGCCGAGGTCGGGCTGCTGGTTGCGCGAGCGCAGATCCCACAACGCGCGCCAGCTGTCCGGGTCGCCCTCGAACGATCCGGACACCGCGCCGCGCAGCGGCAGCACGCTCCACTCGTCCGGGCGGGTGCGGCCGGCCTCGTTGCCGACCCAGCGCACGTCGGGGCCGGTGATCGCGATCGCGGCCTCGGGCTGCAGCTCACGCACGATCCTGAACACGGCCTGCCAGTCGAACAGCGCGGGGTCATCGGGCGGGCAATGGGCGCCGTCGAACCAGACCTCGAACAGCGGGCCGTAGTCGGTGCAGAGCTCGCGCAGCTGCTCTTGGAAGACCTGCTGATACGCCGGCGTGCCGAACGTCTTGCAGTTGCGGTCCCACGGCGACAGATAGACGCCGAACTTCATGCCCGCCTGCCGGCACGCGGCCGCGACCTCGGCGACAACATCGCCGTGGCCACCGCGGAATGGCGAGGCGGCGACGTCGTGCGTCGTGCTCGCGCTCGGCCACAGACAGAAGCCGTCGTGGTGTTTGCAGGTCAGCACCAGCCCGCGCATGCCGGCCCGCTCGAAGGTCTCGACCCATTGCGTGGCGTCGAAGTCGGTCGGGGCGAAGTCGGCCGGGTTCTCGCTGCCATCGCCCCATTCACGATCGCTGAAGGTGTTCATGCCGAAGTGCACGAAGGCTGAGAACGCGGTCTGCTGCCAGGCCAGCTGGCGTGGCGAGGGTCGTACGGTGGCGGCCAACGCGACGATGTCATCGCGATCACTGCCCGGCGGCACCGCGACGGGAGACTGGGCGAGGATCGTGGACCCGAGCAGCGCGAGCGGCAATCGCATGCGCGCGACCATACCGCTCGGCGGGACGTTCGCTATCCTGCTCGCCCCGATGATCACCCTGACCGGAATCAGCAAGCACCACGGCCACCAGGCGTTGTTCGTCGATGCGTCGTTCCAGCTCAACCCCGGCGAGAAGGTCGGCCTGACCGGCCCCAACGGCGCCGGCAAGTCGACCGTGTTCCGCATGATCACCGGCGAGGAGAAGCCCGACGACGGCGATATCACCCTGCCCAAGCGGCTCACGATCGGCTACTTCAAGCAGGAGATCGCCGACATGGGCGGGTGCTCGGTGATCGACGAGGCGATCGCCGGCAGCGGCCGCGTCGTCGTCCTGCACCACCAGCTCGAGCAGCTGCAGCACGACATTGCCGACCCCGACCAGGCGGACGACATGGACCGCATCCTGCACCGCTTCGGCGAG
>JAGQRA010000083.1 GCA_020425885.1 Planctomycetota bacterium
CAGCGTGATCTGCGTCATCAGCACGCCCTGGTCCTCCTGCGGCACGAAGGAGCTCGCGAGGTTGCTGTAAGCCCAGTAGACCCCGCCGCAGATCGCCGCGAACAGCACCAGCATGCGCAGTGGCCGCGCGATGACGTAGCCGACCGAACCGACATAACCGCGCGTGCCCGCGACGATGCCGTGATTGAACCAGCCGAGCCAGGCAAGCAACGGCCCGCGACGATGCGCCGGATCGACCGGCTTCAGAATGGTCGCGCAGAGGGCCGGCGTCAGGATGATGGCAACCAGCACCGAGAGGATCATCGCCGAAGCGATGGTCACCGAGAACTGGCGATAGATGACCCCGACCGAGCCGCCGAAAAAGGCCATCGGAATGAACACTGCCGTCAGCACCAGCGCGACGCCGATCAGGGCGCTGGTGATCTCGCCCATCGACTTCTCGGTCGCCTCGCGCGGCGGCAGCCCCTCCTCGCTCATGATGCGCTCGACGTTCTCGACCACGACGATGGCGTCGTCGACGAGCAGGCCGATCGCCAGGACCATGGCGAACATGGTCAGCATGTTGATCGAGAAGCCGAGGGCGGCGAGCACGCCGAAAGTGCCGAGCAGCACCACCGGAATGGCGATCATGGGGATCAGCGTCGCCCGGAAGTTCTGCAGGAAGAGCAGCAGCACAATGAAGACGAGGACCACCGCCTCGACCAGCGTCTCGATCACCTTCACGATCGACTGCTCGACGAATGGCGTCGTCTCGTAGGAATAGGCGATGGTCACGCCCTCGGGCAGCGTGTTGGCCAGGCTGTCGAGCGCCTCATGCACCGCGTTCGCGGTGGTGATGGCGTTGGCGCCGCTGGCGAGCTGCACGCCGAAGCCGGCCGCCGGCTTGCCGTTGTAGAGCGAGGACGAACCGTAGGAAGTCAGGCCGAGTTCCACCCGTGCGACGTTGCCGAGGCGCACGGTCGAGCCATCGCTGGCGATCTTCAGAGTGATCGCCTTGAACTGGTCAACGGTCTGCAGGAGGCTCTGCGCCGTCACCGTGACGAGAAGCTGCTGCCCCTGCACCGTCGGCGAGGCGCCGATCTTGCCGACCGAGACCTGCGTGTTCTGCGCCTTGACCGCGGTGATCACATCCGCCGGCGTGAGCTGGTACTGCCTGAGCGCCGACGGATCGAGCCAGATGCGCATGGCATAGCCGGAGCCGAAGGACTGGATCGAGCCGACGCCGTCGACGCGCTTGATGCGGTCCTCGATGCGGTTGGCCATGATGTCGGCCAGCTGCTGCGTCGTGTACGTGCCGTCCTCGGAGACGATGTTGCCAATCATCAGGATGCCCGAGGGCGAGCGGGACACCGACAAGCCGGCCGTCTGCACTGCATCGGGAAGCTGGCGCTCGATGCGCGACAGCTTGTTCTGCACCTGCACCTGGGCGTTGTCCGGATCGGTGCCGTTGGAGAAGGTCAGCGTCACCGAGGCCGAACCGGTCGACGACGTCGATTCCATGTAGAGGAGCCCGTCGAGGCCGGTCATGGCCGACTCGATGGTCGTGGTCACCGAGTTCTCGACCGCTTCCGCGCTGGCACCCGAATAGGTCGCGCCGACGCGGATGGTCGTCGGGGCGATCTCCGGATATTGCGAGATCGACAGGGAATAGATGCCGAGCGCGCCACCGAGCATGGTCACGATGGCGAGCACCGTGGCGAAGATCGGCCGCGCGATGAAGAAGCTCGCCAGCGAGCGGCGCGAGGCCGCCGTGCCTTCCGCGATGCTGCTCATCTCACTTGCCCGCCGCTGCGGCGGCACCGATGGTCTGCTTGATCACGCCATCAGCGTCGAGGGTCACCTCAAGCGGCGTCACCTCCGATCCGGCGCTGACCTTCTGCAGGCCGTCGACGATCACTTGGTCGCCGTCGGCAATGCCCCCCGTCACGATCCAGGCATTGTCCATGCTGCCATTCGTGGTCAGGACATGGATTACCGCCTTGCCGTTCTCGGCCACCAGCGCCGTCGCTTCGCCGGCCGCGTTGAAGGTCACGCCGCGCTGCGGAACCAGGAAGGCATGCGGGTCACTGCCGAGGTCGACCGTGGCGCGCACGAACATGCCCGGCAGCAGCACCCGCTTCGGATTGGCAAAGGTCGAGCGCAGCGAGAACGTCCCGGTCGAC
>JAGQRA010000629.1 GCA_020425885.1 Planctomycetota bacterium
ACCGCTTCACCGGCGACGAGATGGTGACCATCCATCCGACCGGGACGCAGGTCTGGAGCAACAGCTCGGGTTCGTTCGCGGCCGGGCAGCTGCTCGGCAGCGGCGACACCCGCGACATCGCCGTGGCCGACCTCTCGGGCAACGGCAAGGGGGACATCGTCACCGCCAGCGCCGACGGCCTCCGCGTCTTCAAGCACCTCGGCAACCTCGGCAACAGCTTCGATCCGCCGCTGACACTGACCGCGGTCGCGGCCACGAGCGTGGTGATCGCCGACCTCGACGGCGACGGCGACGGCGACGTCGTCGCGGCCCTCGAGGGCAACGCCGGCATCCGCGTGTTCGGCAATGACAGCGTCGGCAACTTCGCGGAGACGGACACGATCGCGGTGCTCGGCGCCGTCGAGCTCGCGGTCGGCGATGTCGACAGCGACGGCGACCCGGACGTCATCGCCGTGCGCGGCGGTGCCGGCACCGTGTTGTTGCGGAACGACGGCGGCGCGTTCGCCTCCCGCGAGATCGCGGTCGCGGCCGACTCGGTCGAGGTCGCGGACATCGACGGCGACAGCCGGAGTGACCTGATCCTCGGCTCGGCCGGCGTCGTCACGACATGGCTGAGCACCGGCGACGACTTCCGCGACAGCGGCGCCCGCATCGCCGGCGCCGGCACCAGCGACCTGGTCGCCATCGACCTCGATCACGATGGCGACGCCGATCTGATGCACGGCGCGCCGACCGGCGTCACCTTCCACAGCGGCAGCCTGAGTGGCACCTTCGGCGACACGGTGTATGCCGCGGTCGCGGAGCTCGGGCAGCAGACCTCCAACGCGGTCGCCACGGGCGACCTCGACGGCGACGGTGACCTCGATCAGGTCACCGCCGACCTCGGCGACAACCGGGTCTGGCTCAACGATGGCGACGGCGACTTCACCTTCTCGAACAGCCCGGGCCACATCCTCGGCCAGGGCGACAGCCGCGCGGTCGTGCTCGGTGACCTCGATCACGATGGCGATCTCGACGCGGTGATCGGGCAGACCGCGCTCAACGGCGCCGCGAACGAGATCTGGCAGAACGACGGTGCCGGCAACTTCGCGTTGGTCCAGACCTTCGCGCCGCTCAGCAAGACCTTGAGCCTGGCGCTGGCGCGTTTCGACGGCGACGGCCTGCCCGACATCGTGGTCGGCAACGACGGCGAGAACGAGGTCTTCGTCAACGTCAGCGCCAACGGCATCATCGCCTTCACAGCCGCCAACGCGCCGTTCTCGATCGCCAACAACGCCGACCTCGACCGCATGACGATCGAGCTGCTGGTCTTCGACCTCGACACCGACGGTGACGACGACCTCGTGACCGTCAACCAGGGCACCGCGCTGTCGCCGCACGAGACCCAGGTCTGGCGCAAGGCGTCGACGCTCTACACGCTGCGAAACGAACTGACGACGATCCAGATGGCCAGCGCCGGCACGCTCGGCGACTACGACGGCGATGGCATCCTCGATCTGGCGATCGGTCGTCAGAGCCCGGGCGGCAACCACACCGTGCAGCTCTACCGCGGTCTCCGCACCCAGCTGTCGACGCTGCCGATCTCGGTGCCGACCGGAATCGAGACCGTGCCGAGCGGGCTGCTCCTCGACGACATCGACGGCGACGGCATCGCCGATCTCGTGATCGCCAACCGCGGCGCCGCCGCCACCGTGATGCACGGCGACGGCCTCGGCGGCTTCACCCTGCTCCAGACCCTGCAGAACGATCAGGCCACCGACCTCGCCGCCGCCGACCTCGACGACGATGGCGACCTCGACCTGATCGTCACCACCGGCGCCGCGGCCGGCAACCGCGTCTACCGCAACCAGTAGCGCGACCGGCCTGGAATACCGAACCCGCTCCGTTCTTCCAGACTCGCGACGTTGCAGCGCGATCCGGGCCCGGTAAACCGGGCCCGATGTCCGTACCCCGCGCACTCTGGGTCGGCCTGCTGTTGGCCGCCTGCAGCGTTCCATCCCTGCCACCGCCATCACCACCGTCGCCGCCGATGCCGCTGCCGACTGCCTCCCAGCTCGGCTGGCAACGGGCCGAGTTCGGCGTGCTGGTCTCCTACGAGCTGCATACCTTCGGCGACGGGCGCTACAACCAGCGCCTGGCCCGTGTCTCGCCGATCGACGACGTCGATCGGTTCGCGCCCGAGCAACTCGACACCGATCAGTGGATCCGCGCCGCCGCTGCCGCCGGGGCCCGCTTCGCGATCCTGACCGCGTCGCACGAGTCCGGCTTCCGGTTGTGGCAGTCCGATGCCAACCCGTACTGCCTGAAAGCCGTGCAGTGGGGGGGCGGCAGGCGCGACCTGCTCGCCGAGTTCCACGCCTCGTGCCTGAAGTACGGCGTCGCACCCGGGGTCTATCTCGGCACGCGCTGGAACGCGCAGCTCGGCGTGTTCGACTTCAAGGTGACCGAGCGCAGCCCGATCACGCAGGCGCAATACAACGACCTGATCGAGCGCGAGGTCGAGGAGGTCTGCACGCGCTACGGCGACTGGTTCGAGTTCTGGTTCGACGGCGGCGCGCACGGACCGCAGCACGGCGGCCCGGACCTACTGTCGATCGTCAGCCGGCACCAGCCGGGCGCGGTCTTCTATCACAACCTCGAACGCGCCGATGCGCGGTGGGGCGGGTCGGAGTCGGGCACGGTGCCGTATCCGTGTTGGGCGACGTTCCCGTATCCGGTCACCGGCGCCGGCGAGAGCGCGCGCGCGGACATCGCCAGGAACGGCTTCGCGCTGCTCAAGCGCGGCGATCCGGACGGTGCGTACTGGCTGCCGGCGATGTCGGACGCGCCGTTGCGCGGTCACGGCGGTCACGAGTGGTTCTGGGAGCCGGGCGACGAACGTCTGCTGCAGCCGCTCGACAAGCTGATCGACATGTACTGCCGCTCGGTCGGGCACAACTCGACGCTGATCCTCGGCATCACGCCCGATACCCGCGGGCTGCTGCCCGAGGCCGATGTCGAGCGATTGCGTGAGTTCGGCGCCGCGATCGACGCGATGTTCGGCACGCCGTTGGCCGCGACCGAGCCGTGCCGGGAAGGGGATTCGGTCGAGCTGCCGTTCGCGATCGAGGCCGAGTTCGACATCGTCGTGATCGAGGAGGACATCGAGCGCGGCGAACGGGTGCGACGTTACGAGCTGCAGCTCTGCGACCCGACCGGCTGGCGGACCATCGCCGCGGGCTCGTGCATCGGCCACAAGCGGATCCACCGGTTCGAGCAACCGCAGCGCGGCAGCGCGCTGCGCCTGCAGGTGCAGGAATCGCGAGCAACGCCGCGGATCCGGCGGCTGGCGGTGCACGCCACGAAGGCGGGGTGAAGGCGGCGAGGCTGGAGAAAGGAAGCGGGTTCGGTACTCCAGGCGATCAGGCCGGCTTGTGGCCGACGACGATGCTGATCCAGGCCTCGTCCATGTCGCCGCGTTCCTTGCGGCGGAAGACGCCGTTGCCGCCGCCGCTGACCTGGTCGGTGCCTTCCCACAGCACGTGGGTGTCCTCGAAGCCGGCTTCCTCGAACAGCTCGCGGATCTCGGCCAGCGTCCACAGCCGCCAGTCGTAGACGAAAGCGTTCTTCATCCGGCTGCCATCGGGGAACTCGAAGTGGATGGCGCAGGTGATCTCGTGGCTGATCGGATCGTAGACGCGCTGCTCCCACTCGTAGACGAAGCCCTTGTGCCGGGTGCGGTCGGTCTTCTGCTGCATCACGTCGGGGCCGCCCCAGGCATCGAGGAACAGGATCCCGCCGGGCAGCAGCGATCGGAAGCAGTTCTTGATGTAGGCGCCGAGGTCCCGGCGCGTCTTGAAGACCGAGTAGCTGAAGTTGAGCGCCAGAATGGCGTCGGCCTTCGGCGACTGCACCTCGAGGACGTTCCGGTTGAGCAACGTGAGGCGCTGCTTCTGCTCGTCGTCGAGCAGGCGGTTGACATTGTGCTCGATGCCCCAGTCGAGGGTCGGCTGGTGCAGGTCGACGCCGATGGCGCGGTTGTCGCGGTGCAGGAGTACGTGGTGGCACGACAACACCGCCGTGCCGCAGAAGTCCTCGCGCGAGACCCGAAGGTCGCGGCCGGTGTAGCTCTTGAAGCGACGCGAGTAGAACTGCGCGTCCATCTCGGGGGCCTGCACCGATCGCTGGTAGAGGATGTGGCGGTCCGCGGTGCGGGCCGTGAGCTTCGGGGGAGACGTCTTTCGAGCGGTTCCGCGTGCGACCATGGCGCCCTTGTTAGCGGATCGCGGGCCGCGACTCCACCGTGCAATGGGCCGTGCCGCGGCGCAGCGGGTGGGCGCCGGCGGCCGATACCTCGGGGGTCCACGGGCCGAAATCGGCATCGAGGTGCAGCAGCAGCACGGTCTCGGCGTCGGGCTCGTGGCGCGGCGGGGGCGCGAAGGACTCGCCGGTGTAGCGCGCGACCTTGCTGATGCGGGCCTCGTCGATGCGGCCATCGAAGAACGAGGTCGGAGCGCCGCTGCCGGTGGGGTCGGCGCCGACGAACAGCGGCAGTTCGTTGGTGCGGCGCCGGCCGGCAGCGGGCTGCGCGGCGACGAGCTTGCCGTCGAGGTAGCAGCGGACCTCGGCGCCGTCGAAGACGCCGGCGAGGTGATGCCAACGGCCGCGTACGAGGCGGGCGTCCGTGGCCCTGGCCGTGCAGTAGCCCGAACCCAGCAGGATCGAGAACTCGGGCACGCCGTCGCTGCCGAACAGGCCGAACTCGCTCTGCTGGGTCTTGGTGAGGACGGCACGACGACCGCCGACATCGTCGCCGCAGAGCCACAGTTCGACGGTCATCGGGCCGTCGGGCAGGTTGAGCTGATCGTTTCCGACCTCGAGGCAGGCGCCGCGGCCGTCGAGCACGAGCACGCCTTCGTTCGGTGTCGGCAAGACGGCGAGATCGGCAGGCGGTGGCAGCAGCAGGTCGTGCTCGCGCAGCGGCAGGCCGATGCGGCCGTGGGGCGCGAGGTAGTCACAGCGGAGCTGCAGGCGCGGCAGCCCGAACGGCTCGTCGACGGCGGCCTCGCGCAGGAACCGGAACGTGGTCTCTGCCGTGCCGCCCGGCGGCACGATGACGTGCTGATGATCGGGTCGCACCTGCCACGTCGGGTCGAGCAGCGGCACGACCTCGAGTTCGATCGGCCGGGACGCCGGATTGTCGAACGACAACGTCGTGATGGCCGCGACCGCGCCGTCGACGGCGACCGGGGCGGCGCCCGAGTCGGAAACGCAGCCATGGACCACGGGGCGCAGCGAGCCAGCCAGCAGCTCGACGTCTTCGCTGATCTGCCCGGTGATCGCCTCGGGATCCATGACCGCGCCGACCGGCAACGCCGCCGTCGTGATGCCCTCGGGGCGGACGGTGACGGCGTGGAACTGGTGCAGATAGCCGGCCTGCGGCGCGTCCATGGCGAGATGGGCGCCGACCGATGCGACCGTGTAGTAGCGGATGCCGTCGACCACGCCGTCGTAGCGCATGCGGTGGATGTGGCCGGCGAAGACCGCGGCGACGTTGCCGCTCTCGACGAGCAGCGCATGCACGCGATCCCAGTCGTCGCCGTAGCGGGGCAGCCAGCGCGGGTGATGCAGGAAGACGAAGACGTGCCGCGCATCCTTTGCCCGCCGCAGCGTCGCCTCGAGCCACCGCATCTGGGCCGGGCTCATGCGTTGGCACGCGGGCTTGTCGAAGTTCTTCTCGCCGGTCTCCGGATCGCCTTCGTCGCTGTAGAGCACGATGAACCAGCAGCGCTTGTGCTGCAGCGCGTACCACAACGGGCCGAACTCGGCCTCGTAGTCGCCCTCGTGTTCGCCCTCGGGGCGCTCGCCATTGCCGCGCCAGTAGATGTCGTGGTTGCCGGCGACCGGGAACCACGGCATCCGCAGCCTGTTCATCGAGGCCTTGAACTCGGCCGCCTGCAAAAGCCACTGCGGGGTGTCGTTGTAGCCGTTGACGAGATCGCCGACGGTGAACACCAGATCGGGGTCGAGCAGGTTGGCGTCGCGCACCGCCTGGTCGAGGACCTCGATGCCGTCGGGCGGGCCGCCGGTCCGGTCGCCGAACACGACGAAGCCGAAGGCGTCGTCCTCCTTCGGCAACCGCAGCAGCTGGCTGCCGGTCGGGCGGTCGGTATGCAGGCGCGGCGACTGGGCCCGGACCGGAAGCCCGAAGCCGGCGGCGAGTCCGAACGCGAGGGCGAGGGTGGCGAGTCGGTCAGCCGGTCGTTGCATGGCGCGAGTATCGCACCTCGCGGCCGCGGATCGCGCCAGGATCCACGCCGCGACCATCGGGCCCGATGCTACCTTCTGTAACGTGGTGCGTCGTGACGCGACAGACGATAGAGACCCTCCTGGGCCG
>JAGQRA010000630.1 GCA_020425885.1 Planctomycetota bacterium
CCGGCGAAGCCGACGCCGATCGCGGTGGCCGCGCCGTGCGCCGCGTCCAGTCGACGGACCGCGGCGGCGATCGCGTCCAGCACCGCCGCGCTGCCGCGCTCCGGTTCGGTCGCGTGCCGCTCCTGGCCGAGCAGCTCGCCGTCGGCGCCGAAGGCGGCGACGAGCGTCTTGGTGCCACCGAGATCGACTCCGATCGTGATCATGGCGCGATGCCCCAGCGCAGCGTGGCGTCACGCAGCTCCTCCGGGTGCATGCCGAAGCCGATTGGATCGTCGGCGAGCATGCTCTCGGCGGCGGTCGCCTGCTCGGGCGTGTTGACGTCGATCCATGGCGCGCCGTGGTCGTGGGCGCGGACCGCGAGTCCGGCCGCCAGGGTCATCTGCACGAGCTCCGGGAACGGCAGCCAGCGCGGGGCGCCGAGCAGGCGGCGCGCGGCCGGACCGACGATGTAGGTCCCCGACGAGATGCGGTAGCGCTTGACGGGCTTCTCGAGGTAGCCGGTCACGCGCTCGTCGTCGTCGGTCAGCACCTCGCCGAGCTCGAGGCGTGGTCGTTCCCAGTGGGTCGCGATCGTCAGGTCGGCGCCGCGCGCGTGATGGACCCGGCCGAGCTCGGTCAGGTCGATGCCCGACAGCAGGGCGCCGCTCTGTACCAGGACGGCGCCGGCCGCGTCGGGCAACAGCGCCCGCGAGCCGATGGTGCCGAGCGGCTCGTCCTCGTGCAGGAAGTGAACGGCCGCGAAGCCGGTCGTCAGGTGCTCCCGCACGAAGGTCTCGAGCTGCGCGCCGCGGTGGCGCAGCGCCAGGTAGACCTCGTTCACGCCGTGGCGCCGCAACGAGCGGAACACGTGCGCGATCAGCGGCACGCCATGGACGCGCACCAGCGGCTTGGCGAGGTCGGCGTAGCTCGAGGCCATGCGCGTGCCCTGGCCGCCGGCGATGACGAGCGCCGTCGCCGGTGCGGTCACGAGTCGTCTCCTGTCGTCGCCGCCGCGATCTCGATGACGAACAGCCGCAGATCGTCGTCGCCGTCGTTCTCGAGGCCGTGTTCGCCGTGCCGGGCGTTGACGATGACGCTGCCGGGGCCGACGCGGAAGGTCTCGCCGTCGCGATGCATCGCCCCGGAGCCGGCCAGCACGAGGTAGATCTCCTCGTCGTCGCCGTGCCGGTGCCGGCCGATCGAGGCGCCGGGCGGCAGTACGGCGTAGTCGACGAAGTTGCACGGCGCGGCGAAGTCGTGGCGTTCGAACAGGCGATGGAAGCCGATCAGGCCGCGGCCGTCGTGGGCCTGCAACGCCTCGAGCGACAGCTCGTCGAGCGTCTTCACCGGCAGGTGCCGGGGGCTCACAGCGACGCCTCCCAGGCCTTGCCGTCGCGGCGGTCGCCGACGATCTGCTCGTAGAGCTCGAAGCTCCGGACCAGCTCGCCGTCCTCGACATCGCTGGTGATGGTCACGGCGCCGATCGCGGTCGGCAGCACGAAGTGCAGCTCCTGCGCGCGCACCAGGCGGACGCAGCGGAGGTGCTGCAGGATGGCGGTCGGCTCCAACGGCCCGACGCAGCCGAGCAGCGCGTAGCACTCGATCAGGTCGAGGATGGCGATGCAGTCGGCGCGCGCGATCAGGCCACGGCGGTGGGCCACGATGGTCGCGATCGCCATGCCGACTGCGACCGCCTCACCGTGGCGCACGTCCTGATAGGCGAAGTCGGTCTCGATCGGATGGCCGAGCGTGTGGCCGAGGTTCAGCACGCGCCGCAGGTCCTGCTCGTACGGGTCCTTGGCCACCAGCTCCATCTTCAGCCGCACGGCCTCGGCGGCGATCCGGCTCAGGGCGTCGGCGTCGCGGGCGATCAGCGCGGCCTGTTCGCGTTGCAACATGGCGAACAGGTCGGGGCTGCTGAGGATCGCGATCTTGATCACCTCGGCGATACCGCTCTTGAAGTCGCGGTCGCCGAGCGTCCGCAGCAGCGTCGCATCGGCGGCGACCAGGCACGGATGATGGAAGGCGCCGACGAGGTTCTTGCCGGCGTCGACGTTGACCGCGACCTTGCCGCCGACCGAGGCGTCGACCTGGGCGATCATCGAGGTGGCGAAGTTGGCGTAGCGGATGCCACGCAGGTGGGCGGAGGCGGCGAAGCCGCCGAGGTCGCTGATCACGCCGCCGCCGAAGTTGACGAGCACGCTACGTCGGTCCATGCCGAAACGGAGCAGTTCGCCGAGGACGAAGCCGAAGGTCGCCATCGTCTTCGAGCGTTCGCCATCGGCGACCACGATCCACTGCGGCGGCAGGCCGACCCGTTGCAGGCTCGCCGCCATCCGTTCGCCATAGAGGTCGTGCACGCGACCGTCGGTCAGGACCGTGACCGCGACCTGGCCGCAGGTGGCGCGCAACAGGTCGCCGAACCGGTCGAGCAGGCCGGGTCCGTGAACGACCTCGTAGCCGTCCTCGCGATGGGCGGAGACCGACAGACTCGAGCTGATCCGGGTTCGCGGCGGAGTTTCCATTGGCGATGTCGGCCGTGGCAGCCACGACACAGGATAGCGTCGGCCGCGACCTGCGGTATCAGGCGCCGCCGCAGAGCGGCATTCGCATCCGTCGCGGGCCGCGGTAGAACTGGGGCGATGCCGTTCCTGCCCTCGCCTGCACGACGACTCCGGCTGTCGCTCGTCCTGCTGGTCGCGGCGCTGCCTGTCGATGCCGGCGCCAGGGCGCAGCAGCACTGGGCCTTCGCGTCGCCGCAGCGGAACGTGCCGGCCGTGGGCGATGCGAGCTGGTGTCGCGATGACATCGATCGTTGCGTGTGGCAGGTGATCGAAGCCGCCGGCCTGCAGCCCGCGGCGGCGGCCGATCGGGTGACCCTGCTGCGACGCGTCAGTCTGGTGCTGACCGGGTTGCCGCCAGCGCCGGCGGAGGTGGCGGCGTTCGTCGCCGACGCCGCGCCCGATGCCTACGAACGGCGCGTCGATGCGTTGCTCGGCAGCATCGCCGCCGCCGAGCACATGGCGACGGCCTGGCTCGACCTGGCGCGGTTCGCCGACACCTACGGCTATCAGGCCGACTTCGAATGCCGCACCTGGCCGTGGCGCGACTGGCTGATCCGGTCGTTCCACGCCGACAAGCCGTGGCCGCGCTTCGTCGCCGAGATCGTCGCCGGCGACCTGTTGCCCGACGCCAGCATCGAGAGCCGCACGGCGACGGCGTTCTGGCGGCTGCACCGGCAGACCAACGAGGGCGGTTCGATCGAGGCCGAGTGGCGTCACGAGTACATCGCCGACCGCGTCAATACCTTCGGCATTGCGTTCCTCGGCCTGACGACCGGCTGCGCGCGCTGTCACGATCACAAGTCGGACCCGATCACGATGCGCGACTACTACGCGCTCGGGTCGATGTTCGCGATCGACGAGTCTGGCCTCTATCCGTACACCAACCGCGATGCGCCGCAGCCGGCGCTCCGGCTCGGCAGCGCCGAACAGGAGGCCGAGCTGTCGCGGCTGCAGGCGGCGGTCGACACCGCCGAAGCGGCGCGGGCGGCGGCGCTCGCGGCCGCGCGCGAGCAGTTCGCTGCGCCTTCCGGAGACCGATCGCCCGCGGTGCTGGTCGCGCCGCAGGCGTGCTACCCGTTCGACGCGATCGTCGGCGGCAAGAGTCCGGACACGATACGGGTCGACCAGCCGGCCGCGATCTCGCGCGATCTGCACCTGGTCGCGGGCCACGACGGCCAGGCGATCGAACTCGATGGCGACGCGCGGGTCACCGTTCCCGGCGTCCGCGCCTTCGACCGCGACGACGCCTTCAGCCTGCACCTGCGGCTGTGGATCCCCGACCGGAAGCAGCGCGCGGTCATCCTGCATACCAGCAACTACACCGAGGACGCCGACACCCAGGGCTATCAGCTGCTGCTCCGCGACGGCCGCCTGTGTTGGGAGATCGTGCACCAGTGGCCGGGCTCGGCGATCGCGCTGTGGACGCGCGACGAACTGCCGCTCGCGCGTTGGCTGCAGCTGGTCGTGACCTACGACGGCAGCTCGCGCGCGGCCGGCATGGCGGTCTTCGTCGACGGCGACCGCGTCGCGGCCGAGACCGTGCGCGATCATCTCGATGGCCCGGCGCGCGTGCGTCGGCTCGAGCTCGGCGGTCGCGATCGCGACCGCGGCTTAGCCGGCGGTCGGATCGACGACTTCATGGTCTTCGAGGAGTGCCTGTCGGCGGCGCAGGTGCTGACGTTGGCCGGTCGCGAACCGTCCCCGGAACAACGGACCGAGCACTTCGCCGGCATGCTGTTCGAACAGGACGCAGCCCTGCGCGCGGCGCGACGCGAGCTGCACGCGCGCCTCGAGGCGATCCCGGAGCTGATGGTGATGGCCGAGCACGGAGCACCGCCGACGCGTTTCGTGCTGCGCCGCGGCGCCTATGACGATCCCGATCCGGCCCAGCCCGTCACCGCCGGTGTACCCGAGGCCGTGTTCGCGTGGTCGGCCGACTGGCCGCGCAACCGCCTCGGCCTCAGCGCCTGGCTCAACGCCGACGGCAATCCGCTGGCCGCCCGCGTCGCCGTCGATCGGCTGTGGGCGCAGTGCTTCGGCCGCGGCCTGGTGCCGACGCCCGAGAACTTCGGCACGCTCGGCGAACGGCCGCGGCAGCAGGTCCTGCTCGACGCCCTGGCCTGCGACCTCACGCGCGGCGGCAGCCTGCGCGCGATCCTGCGCCGCATCGTCTGCTCGGCGACGTTCCGACAATCGTCTGCGGCGACGGCCGACCGACGCGCGGCCGATCCGGACAACACGTTGCTCGCCCGCGGGCCGTCGTTCCGTCTGCCGGCCGAGGTGCTGCGCGATCAGGCACTGGCGGCATCGGGGCTGCTGCACGAGCGGCCGTTCGGTCCGAGCAGCAAGCCATGGCAGCCGCCCGGGCTGTGGCGCGATGCCGGCGCCGGTTGGGGCGGCGCCGACTACGCGCCGGACCAGGGACCGGAGGCGCATCGTCGCAGCCTCTACAGCTACCGCAAGCGGACCGCGCCGCCGCCGAACATGACGGTGCTCGACGCGCCGAGCCGAGAGCTCTGCGTCGCCCGCCGCGGCCAGACCGATACGCCGTTGCAGGCGCTGTTGTTCTGGAACGACCCGGTGTTCACCGAGTGCGCCGAGGCGCTGGCCGAACGTGCCCTGCAGGAATGCGATGACCGCGAGGACCGTGTCCGCTTCGTCTTCACCTGCCTCGCCTACCGGGAGCCGCGCCAGCCCGAGCTCTTGGCCTTGTTGCCGCTGTTCGAGACGACGCCGGCCGCGCAGCCGGCCCTCGCCTTGATCGCCTCGACCGTGATGGCCAGTGACGCCGTGGTGATGCTGCGATGAGCTACCGGCTGGACAACGCGCTTCTCTTGCCCGACTCGATGTGGCTCGCCCGCCGCGCCTTCCTCGGCCGCCCCTCGCTCGGCCTCGGCGCGCTGTCGCTGCGCTCGCTGGCTGCGGATGGAGTCGCCGGTCGCGGTGGCGAGGCGGTCGCGTCCGGGCCGCACTTCGCGCCGCGGGCCCGCCGCGTCGTCTATCTGTTCCAGGCCGGCGGGCCGTCGCCGTTCGAGACCTTCGATC
>JAGQRA010000631.1 GCA_020425885.1 Planctomycetota bacterium
CACGGCACCGCGCCGAAGTATGCCGACCAGGACAAGGTCAACCCGGGCTCGGTGATCCTCAGCGCCGAGATGATGTTCCGCTACCTCGGCTGGAACGAAGCCGCCGATCTGATCATCAAGGGCGTCAACGGCGCCATCGGCAGAAAGCAGGTCACCTACGACTTCGCCCGCCTGATGGACGGTGTCGACGCCATCAAGTGCTCGCAGTTCGGCGACGCCGTCATCGCCGCGATGTGACGTCCGGCGAGCAAAGCAATCGCGACCAAGCTGGCGAACGCGCGCTGCAGGAACATCAGCGCGTGCTCGTCGAGCAGGAATCCGGGGCGAACCACAGCACGGCGCCGCCGGCGAGCAGACATCGGCAGTAGCCGGGTAGAACCGAGCCTACGCACTTCAGGGGCGGTTGACGCTTCGGCGCGATCCAGCGTAAGAGGGAGGCGCCTCGGAGATGCGCGTCGGTGGAGTATCGCGCGTGCGGATATGATGTCGATCCATAGTGGGTCAGCCCAGACGGCGCGAGTCTGACGCGTGTGCCGAACGTCTACACCGGTAGACAAGGAGACCGCCAAGCATGAAGTACGCTCACCAGCTCACCAGCTCACCGCGAACGAGCCTGGGTCCAGGTTCTTTCGTAGTGCCCTGAGTGTGGCGACCGCGTTGGGGATCGCGGTTCCAGGGTTGGCCCAGCAGACAGCCAGCCCCGACGACGCCCGGCGTGTCTACGCCGATCACGACTACACGACGACCCCGAACGCGACGACGTTTCATGGCGAGTCGTTCGCCGACATCAAGGTAACTGGCGACCCTCTGTCCTCGTTCGGTCGGAGCTACGTCGTCGGCACGATCGAAGTCGAGACCACCGACCCTTCCTCGTCACCGACGTTCTCGGGGTTTGCCGTTGGCCTTCCAACTACGGGTTGGCCGCCATTCTCGAACAGCCTGCATCAGGTCGGACTCCTGCAATGCAGGGATTCGAGCCAGGCTATTCTCTGGCAGCGGTTCTTCTACGGCTGGAACGCAACCAATGCTCCACGCTGGACCAATCTGCGCGCCGTCGCCGTGTGGCCGGACGAGGTCGAAGCCGAGGCTCGCGTCGTCATCTGCGGCGAGACGTTCGACGAACAGGTGCCACTCGCCCAGAACCTCCCTTCGGCGACGGTGGGTGACCCCACGGGCTTCCTCGCCGTGTTCGACGGTTCCGGCCTCCTGCTCTGGACCCAGCGTTTCTACGGCCAGAACTTCAATCGCCGCTGTGCCATCACCGATGTCGCCATCCGGGTCGAGCACGACGGCAACGACACCTACGATGTCGTCACCTACTGCGGCGTCTCGACCCACGGCAATCCCGGTAGCGGAACGCCGCTCACTCCGGTGAACTGGTTCCCTGCCCCCACGGCACCTGGCACCGGTTATGTCGGCGCTGCCGGCAACACCAATGCCGGCGCCGGTGCCTGGGACGGCATCGTCGGCCGCGTTCGCTTCAACCGCGCAGGCTCGACGACCAGTACGGACTTCCACTCGATCGTCGGCGGCAGTGTGGGCGACGGCCTGTTCGGGCTGGCGCTGCTCGATGAGGATCGCTTCGTCGCCGTCGGCAACACGACCTTCGACCCTGCGCATTTCCCGGGCGTCTACGAGGCCTATCCGTTCACGCAGCCCGGCTTGGACAACACTCCGCAGCTCACATGGGACTGGAACAACCAGTTCGGTGCGCACCCGTACTACTGCGTCGGCACGGTGATGCTGTTCGACGCGGCCCCAACGCGCCTCAATGGGGATCTCGTTCTCGAGGAGTCGGTGGCCCTCGGACACATGGGCCCTGAGCTGACGATCGCACGCGACGTCTGGGCTGCGCCCGCGGGCCCGGCAACCGGGGATGTGGACAGCAGCATCTTCGTCGTCGGTTCGACCACCGACAATTCCGAGAACAACGGCGACCTCCTGGACTCCATCGACGGCGGGCTGCAGCGGGGCGCTCAGCCGTACTACGGTGGCGGCCTTGTCGATGGCTTCCTCGTGCACGCTATCACCGACACGCAGCTTGTCCTCGACTTCACTCTCGGCACGTTCTACGGCGGCCTCCTCGAAGACGGTCTGACCGGTGTCTCCGGCTGGCCCGGCATGCCGTTCGATTGTGCCGTGACCGGCTTCACCGAGATCGAGACCGGCAACATCGACCTCGTGGCCGCGAGTTACCACGAGATCACCGGGCTACTCGCGCGCCAGGACATCGTCGGCAGCAATCTCCCGGACCTGCCGTCGAGCGCCGCGCCTCGCAACGCCATGCTTGCAACGAGCAACTTCGCCTACCTTCCGGCCTTGGGTGGACCGAACGGTGGCGGGATCGGCGTCGATGCGCTCATGCGCGCCACCATCATCGGCGCGACCCCGACCTGGGCCACATCGACTTTCCCGGTCTGGGGTGGCGGCGATGTCCCGATGGACGGCTTGGATGCCGTGCGCGTCGTCTACGACTTGCTGCCGGAGGGCGTCTGGCGCACCGACGGCACCGGCACGCGAGCCGCAGCGTTCGGCTCGGTGCCGCAGCCATCGGGTTACTACGGCGGCACGACACCGTCCGCATGCCTGGACACGTTCGGCCGGTTGCCGGGCGAGCCAGCGCCTGAACTGCAGCGAATCTGGATCGACTACCAGGGACCACATCCCACCGTCGGCGTCAACAATGCCAGCATCCGACTGTCGGGGGTGTCGCTCGACCCCAATCAGTACACCTTGGGAGTGATCCAATACGGATTCCCGGCGACCCCTTGGCCCCCGGGTGCGACGGTCGAGGTATGGGCCTATCAGAACCCGACGGTGCTCTGCCAGGGCTACGGCTGCAGCCTGATCTGGCCGCTGTCGCCCCTTCCGGGGGGGCCATCGGAGTTCACCCTGCAGGGAGTGTTCCTTCTGCAGTCGCCCCTGAACTGCGACCCGAACGCGACGATCGCGAGCCCCGGGCTCATCATCAGCTACTGATTCACGGCGCCCCCCTGGCCGTGGTCAGGGGGGCGTGCCCGACGTCGAATCCACACCGACATCCACGACCGACCGGCAGGCCAACCATGACTACTTCGCGTTTCGGCCTTCTTCCTTCCCCGCCTCTCACCTCGGCGTTCGTGCGGCTCGGAGTCGCTGTTGCTCTCCTGTCCTGCGCCCTCTCCCAGAGTCCTTCGAGCCTCGTCGGCTACTCGGGCTACGGCTACGACACCGAGGCAGCCGAGGGCACGATTCTGCAAGTCGCGGCAGCCATTAATGTCACCGGGGTACGCCGCGCCGATGGCCGCGTGTTCTGCTACGGCTCCGCCTCGATCTCGGATCCACCGTTGCCGCCGCCGGGCCTCCACTACATCGACATCGACGTCGGCGGGACCATCGCTGGCGGCATCCTCTCGGACGGGTCGCTCGTGCGCTGGGCATGGGAGGAGTGGGTCCAAAACCAACCGTTGCCACCCCTGCCGCCGGGCGTCGTCTACACCGATGTCGCGACTGGCGGCTGCTACATCGTGCTGCGCTCGGACGGCTGGATCACGATTGCCGGCAATGTTGCGTTCAACCAGGACGTCATCCCCGCTCTGCCTCCCGGGACGAGCTACACAAAGGTCGAGGGTGGCGGCGGCCACGTCCTTGCCCTGCGCTCCGACGGCGAACTGATCGCATGGGGCTGGAACGACGTCGGTCAATGCAGCGTGCCGGCGTTGCCCCCGGGAGTCCGCTACGTCGAAGCACTGGCCGGCTACAAGCACAGCGTGGCGCTGCGCTCGGACGGGGAGGTGGTCGCCTTCGGTGACAACAGCTCGGGTCAGTGCAACGTGCCGGCGCTGCCGTTGGGTCTCGACTACACCGCGGTCGCAGCCGGCCGCTACCACACTCTCGCGCTACGCTCAGACGGTCAGCTCGTCGGCTGGGGCTCGAACCCAATCATCAACGGGCTCGGGCTGACTACGGCCCCAGCGCTGCCGCCTGGAGCTTCGATCGTCCGGATCGCGGCGGGCTGGGGTCATTCGGTGGCGCTGTTGTCGAATGGCAGGGTGCTGGGCTGGGGGCTGGGGTACGCCGCTCACTTGCCAATGCTGCCGCGAGGCGAGCGCTGGGTGCAGTTCGACCTCGGCGACTACCACACTTTGGGCGTCCGATCCGATGGCGAAGTCGTCGGCTTCGGGGCGAACAGCTCCGGTCAGTGCGATGCGCCGCCGCTGCCGCCCGGCGTTCGCTACGACCAGGTCTCAGCCGGCTATCAGCACAGCGCCGCGCTGCGCTCCGACGGACAGGTCGTCTGCTTCGGTGACAACACCTTCGGCCGCTGCAACGTTCCAGCGCCACTGCCTGGTCTGACATACACACAGGTAGCGGTCTCGGATTCGCATTCGGTGGCGCTCTTGTCCGATGGCACAGCCGTTGGCTGGGGCGAGAACTCGTACGGCCAGTGCAACCCTCCGGCGCCGCCCCCCGGTACCCGCTATGTGGCGGTCGACGTTGCCCACTTCCGCACGATGCTGCTGCGCTCGGATGGCGAGATCACACTGGCTGGCCTGTACCTTTCGCCTTCGAACGCGCCCGAGGGGCAGATCCCGCTGTTGCCACCAGGGACGGAATACGTCGAGATCGCGGCCGGCCAAGGCGCGGCTGCAGCCCGCCGCACCGACGGCGAGGTCCTAATGTGGCCGACATCGTCGATCCGCCGACCGCTGCCGGCATTGCCCTGGGGTGTGTACTACGTCGAAATCGACGGCAGCATGGATCTCCACATTGCCAGGCGCTCCGACGGCCTCATCGAGTACGCGAGCCGGGGTGTCATCGACCCGCGGTATCAGCCACCAGAAGCCCCACCGCTCGCCCCCGGTACGAGCTACGTCGAGATCGCATCCAACCTCAACCAGTTCGGCGGCGCCCGCGTCGGCCCGACGTCGACCTACGTCTCGTTCGCCCACGGCTGCGCCGGCAGTCGCCAGGCTGCACGCCTGGTACCGATGGACACCCCGCGTATCGGCAAGGCCCACGTCGTCCACGTCCTCGACCTGCCGCACGACATCGCCATCATGGCTTTCGGCTGGAACCGCACCCAACCGTTCGCACTCGACCCGTACGGCATGCCCGGCTGCGCCTCGCACGTCACCATCGACGCCGCCTTCGTGATCATGGGCCAGCACGGCTGGGCGGAGTGCAGCCTGCCGATCCCCGACAACCCGATCCTCGTCGGCCTGCACTTCTTCCACCAGGCCTTCGTTCCCGACGCCGCGGCCGGCAATCCCATGCGTGCGGTCGTCTCCGACGCCGCGGAAGGCATCATCGGACACTGGTGAGTCGCCGGCCCTGCGGCTGACGCAACGACGCGGCAGGTCCTCGACCATGCCAAGCGCGTCATCGCCGCGATGTGACCGGCTAAGGCACGTTCCCCGGCTCCGGCTTCGTCAGCGCATAGAGCGTGCGCCAGACCGCGAGCACCGCAATCGCGACCAGGCTGGCGAACACACGCAGCAGGAACATCAGCTCGTGCTCGTCGAGCAGGAATCCGGGGACGAACCACAGCACGGCGCCGCCGGCGAACATGAGCCAGCGGCCGCGGCCGAACAGCCAATCGGCGCGCGACAACAACGGGATGCCGAGGCACAGCCAGGCGATGCCCATGCCGACGAGCTCGTGCGGGCCGCCGACGCCCGGTGCGGCATAGGGTTCGTCGGGCGCGCTGACGAACAGGAACACGGCCCACGCGACCGCCGCCGCGCCGCCGAGCCAGGCGATCCGGCGCAACGTCCACAGCGCGACTCGGACGACGCGACCGAGCGTCTCGATCTCGGGCTCGCGAGGAGCGGGCAACGGCGTCGTCGTCACAGCCGGATGATAGGCCCGTCGACCGGGCCGGGAAGGCGTGACCTGCCGACTACAGCCGCGCCTCGATCTCCGGCAGCATCCACGCCGCGACCTTGCGGCAGCCGGCGACGCTGAAGTGCCAGTCCAGCGGCAGGAACAGCGGCTTGCGATCGGGCTCGGCGAGGAAGCGCTCGGCCAGATCGACGACTTCGATGCCCTGCGCGGCGAACAGCCGCCGCAGACGGTCGTGGCCACGGCCGCGCTCGTGCAATGCGGGGTCGAGCTTGTACGCCTTCAGCAGTTCGCCATAGTCCTTGAGCGCGACCTCGTGCCCGGGCAGCAACACCACCAGCGTCGGCAGGCCTTCGGCGGCCTTCGCGAACCGACCGAAGTAATCGGTCAGCACCGCCTCGACGTTGGCGATGTACGGCGCTTCGGCGTCACGGCTCGGATCGCGATCGAGGAACAGGGCTTCATCGGGACGGAACTTGATGCCCGGCGCATGGGTCTGCAGCGCCTGCATCACGATGTCGTCGAGGTTGCGTTTGGCGAACAGACGCTCACCGTAGTTCCACACCCGCGAGCTCATCAACATGCGGAACCGCCATGACTCCTTGAGGTGCGTCGTGCCGGAGATCATGAGCCAGCCGTCGTAGACGCTGAGCGGATCCATGATCGAGTCGAGCACGTCGTTGCCGACGTACATCACCGCGACGACGACATCCGGATCGAAGGTCGGGCGATGGCGATCGAGGGTGTAGCTCCATTCACGCGGCCCGGTGCCGAACATGCCGGCGTTGCCGACCGTCACGTCGTAGCCCTTCTTGCGCAACGCCTGCTGCAGGCAGGCCGGCACGGTCTGATCGTCCTTGACCCCCTGACCCCAGATGTAGGAATCGCCGAGCACGAGCACCCGCTTCTCGCCGGGCGCCCGCGCGCCGACCTCGGGCCCGCGCAGCCCGAGCGCGTTCATGTGCACGGGAACGGGACGGTTCTCGACGATCTGGGCGCCGGTCCAGCCCGGCGTCGTCTCGATGCGACCCTGGCCGTCGAGACGGTAGAAGCCGCGCACGTCCTCGAGCGGCGCGTGCAGGGGATCCCAGATCCGCAACGCGATCTCGAGCAGGAGCAGGGCGACGACGAGCCCGACGAACAACGCGGTGAGTCCGAACAGCAGACGGCGGCCGCGGCGCCGCGAAGGTCGAGGGCTGGGAGGCTGAGCCATCGGGATCCTGGTTAGCGCCGCGGCGACGCGAAATCGAGGACGGTCTCGGTTCGTGGTCGCGGCAGCAGGGAAGGGGAGGAGACGAGGTCGGCGGCCCACTCCAGGCGCCCGTGGGGCACCCTTTTGCGCGCCTGGCTCGCGCTCCGGAGCGTCGTTCTCCCGGATGGAGAACTGTAATCTGCCAACCCCAAAGGTTTCAATCTGCCAACCCCGTAGTCATGCCCGCATCCCAGCATCCCGAACTCCACCCCCGGTTCGCCAGCGCCCCCCTGCGGCGAGCCTTGTCCGACAGCCCGGTGGTGCTGGTACATGGGCCCCGCCAGAGTGGCAAGACGACACTCGTGCGCACCGTGGCCGAACCACTCGGCTACCGCTACCTCACTCTCGACGACGATGTCGTCCGCAACGCGGCGGAGAGAGACAGCATGGGCTTCGTGGCGGAGTTGAAGGGCCCGACGATCCTGGACGAGGTGCAGCGAACCCCCTCGATCTTCGGTGCCATGAAGGCATCGGTCGATCGCGACCGGACCCCGGGGCGGTTCCTGTTGACGGGTTCGACGAACCTGTTGCTGCTGCCGAAGCTCTCGGACTCACTCGCCGGCCGCCTGGCGATCCTGCGGCTGTTTCCGCTCACCCAGTCAGAGCTCACGGGAACGAACACCGGATTCGTGGAACGCCTGCTCTCGAACGAACTGCCTGCGGGAAGGAGAGACCGCCTCGGACCAGAACTGGCCCGACGAATCGTCGCCGGTGGGTTCCCAGCAGCACTGGCACGCAACGGGGCACGACGCCGCGCGACCTGGTATCGCGACTACGTCGAGACCATCGTGCAACGCGACGTCCGAGATCTCGCGAGAATCTCCTCGCTGGATGCACTGCCGAGGTTGTTGGAGCTCGCGGCCGGGCAGACGGCACGCATGCTGAACGTCAGCGATCTGGCCGCGCCCTTCCAGGTGAGCCGACCGACGATCCGGGACTACATCACACTCCTGGCGCGCGTGTTCCTGCTCGAGGAGCTGCCCCCTTGGCATTCCAATCGACTGAATCGGCTCGTCAAGAGTCCGAAGCTCCATATCGTCGACACTGGCATCGCCTGTTCGCTACTCGGCTACGACGCAGATGGCCTGCACGAGGATCGTGAGCGACTGGGGCAGTTGTTCGAGACGTTCGTCTACCAGGAGCTGCGAAGGCAAGCGAGCTGGCTCGACGACGACCTCCGGTTTCATCACTTTCGCGATCGCGATGGGACCGAGGTCGACCTCGTCATCGAGCGCGGCGCGCGGACCCTCGTCGGGGTCGAAGCCAAGGCCGGCGCCACGGTCACCTCCGCGGACTTCCGCGGCATGCGGATGCTCGCCAAGGCAGCCGGCAAGAGATTCGTCGCCGGCGTGATCGTCTACGACGGCGAGCACTGCGTGGGATTCGGCGACAGGTTGCGCGCCGTACCGGTATCGATGCTCTGGCAGCCGGCATAGGACCGTGGGGTCTCGCGGCGGTGCCGGGAGGCCGAAGCTGCCCCCGGTCACCGCCGCGGCGACGCGAAATCGAGGACGGTCTCGCCTTGCTGATCGATCACGAACTCGCGCGCCTGCAGCGCATCGCGCGCGCCCTGGAGTGCGAGCCAGGTGCCCGCCGGCAATGACAGCAGATCGCCTTCGGGAACGAACCGGGCGCGCACGTCGACATCGGCGCGCCGCTGCCATAGCTCGAGGGCATGGCCGGGCCGATGTGCGAGCCGCAGCCGACCCGGCGCCGGCAGCTCGACCGCGCCGAGATCGAGCGGGTTGATGCCATCGACCCAGTGCTGCCCGAGGTCGAGCCAGCCGCTGCCGGGGCAACCGGCGACGACGCGATAGAAGCCGGCGCGCAGGCCGTCGATCTCGAGGATGCCATCGGCCGACCGGGGCATGGCAGCACCACGGCCGCTGTCGATCTGCCAGGCGAACGCGCCGGCGCGTTGCCCGTCGAGGCCGGCCGGCAGCCTCGGCTGCAACAGCAATGACCCGGCGGGCAGGCCATCGTCACGGAGGTCGAAGTCGACGTTGGTCGCACCCGGCAAGGCGTTCGGTTCGATCGCCATCGGCAGGCGGTGGCCGGCGCCCGAATGCAGCAACAGCGTGCCGGACGAGTTCGGCAGGTTCGCCAACAGGTAGCTGCCATCCGCCTGGACATCGGCGGCATCGACCGCCCGGCCATCGTGCGCCACGAACTCGACGCGCCATCCCGGCAACGCCTTGCCGTCATCGCCGAGAACGGTGCCGCGCAGCACGTGACCGCGATCGAGATCGACCTGACAAGCCGACTCGCGATCGGCGAACACCGTCACCGTCGTGCGACCGAGCCCGGCGCGGCGACCGCCGGCGCGCACCTCGACGGTTCCACAGCGAACGTCGGTCAGCGTGAAGCGGCCCGCGTCATCGGTGTCGGTCCGGCCCTCAGGGCAGCCGTCCCCGCAGCCGTAGACGACGGGCTGCCCGGCGGCGGGCCTGCCTTCGCCGTCGTAGACGATGCCATGGATCGCGCCCTTGCCCGGCTGCTCCTCACCGCCCGTCGCGACCTCGGTCTCCTCGCTGATGTAGACGTCGTCATCGTCCTCCGCCGGTGGCTCGGCAGACTCGGCCTCGGCCGAACGGTCCGGCTCGCTGCCGATGAGGACATCGAACAGGCGGCTCTCGGGATGCAGTCCGTCGCGGGCCTGGACGGGCACATCGAAGAGGTCGGGGAAGGTCCCGCTCTGATGACAGAGGCCACAGCGCATGCCGCGGCGGATGCCATCCAGTTGGCATCTGCCGCCGATGCCGCCGGTGTCGCCGAGCAGCACACATTCCTGCACCGGGCCGGCCTCGACCTCGAGCCGCTGCAACGACTGCGAACGGCCGTCGACCGTGACCCCGATCGCGATCGTCATCACCGCGACCTTGCCGCGCCAATCGATCTCGATCACGCCATCGCGCGACGTCACCTGTCGCCAGCCATTGAGGGCCCCGTCGCCCGGCGCGAAGGCGAGCTGCGCCATGTGAACAGGCAGCCCGTCGAGGTCGACGACGCGGCAGCGCAGGCGGAAGGCGAACGGATGGCCGAGATCGACCTGCGGGGTCGCGTCTTGCTCGATCGCGACCGGTTCCCGTTCGGCCGCAGCCGGCTGCTGACCGTCACCGTGAGCCAGCGCAGCCCGAGCGGGGTCGGCCGTCGTGGCGGCGGCCTGCATGCCCGGCGCGGGCGACTGACTCCAGGAATACACGAGCCATGCGGCCAGCATCGTGGCGGCCGCGGTGGCCAGCAACTTCGTCGTCGGTGCCATGATCAGGGTCGAAAGGAACGAGATGGAGATGGTGCCGGTACCGAATCCGGTCGCGGCGAGGACCGCGCCGCGCCACCTGCCGCTGCGATCGCGGCGATCGAACTCGGCGCGCAGCATCGCCAGGCCGCGCTGCAGCCGACTCTTCACCGTGGCCAGCGGAATGCCGAGCCGAGCGGCGATCTGCTTCGGCG
>JAGQRA010000632.1 GCA_020425885.1 Planctomycetota bacterium
GGTGACGCTCGTCGGTCATGCCGAGCAGGTCGCCGACCTCGCCTGGCTGCCCGACGGTTCGCGGCTCGTCTCCGGCGCGACCGATCGGATGGTCAAGCTCTGGGATCCCGACACCGGCGAGGAGATGGCGACGCTGCGCGGTCACACCCGCCAGGTGCAGAGCATCGCGGTGTCGGCCGACGGCCGGCGCATCTTCTCAGGTGCCGAGGACAACACCGTGCGCATGTGGGAAGTGCCGCGGTAGTGGGCGGGTCGTCGGGCTGAGGTCTCGTAGCCCTGGATCGGCAGCCCGGGGGATCAGACCGGTGATCTCTGACGCAGCATCGGCGCGTCCTCCTGACCGCCGAAGTTCGACGCGAGCAGCGTGCCGTTGTTCGACGCGCCCGTCTCGAGATGACGTCCGGTAGACGCCTGAGCGGCGGCATCGTTCTCGATCGTCAGGCCGACGGTGCGCATGGGGTCTTCGGCCCGTCCCGTGATCGCAACGCCCGACTGTGCTACCTTCGCGTTGTCGTCGAGAGTCGATCTGAACCGACAGGAGTAGCCATGCTCATCCGACTGCCCGGTCGTTGCGCGCTGCTTGCGCTGTTCACCTTCTGCCTTGACCCCGGCATCGTCCGTGCCCAGATCCCTGGTTTCGAAGCCGGGTTCGAGGGGTTCGTCGCCGCGCCCGCCGGGGTCGACCTCTGGGACCCGCTGCAACCGGCGGGCACGCCGGGTCAGGGCAACTTCTATTGGCCGATCGGAACCACGAGCGTTCCGTTCCGGGCCTTCACCTATGTCGGCAACACGCTGGGCGTGCCGCCGCATCCTGTCCTTGGTACTGGCCGCGGTGGCAACGTCTTCGTGGCCGGCACCGGACCGGCCGGCAGCACCTACGCGCGCGCCCAGCACGACAATGGCTTCGGCTTCGACGCCGGGCCCTGGACCTTCGCCACGGATGTCCTCGTCCAATTCCATGGCGCGTTGCCGACGGCGCAGAACATCGGCAGCTTCTCGTCCCAATCCGCGGGCGGCGCCACGTTCATCATGTTGGCCACCTGGGTCGATCCGAACACGGCTGCGAACTGGAATGCCGACTACTTCTGGTACGACGCCGCGGGAGTGGCGGCCGCCCAGACGGTGCCGGACCCCGGCTTCCAGAACCTCGCCGTCGATCATTGGTATCGCTGGGAGAGCGAGATCGATCTGAGCAGCAACCGGATCGTGCGGGTGCGCCTGATCGACCTCCACACCAGTGCGGGCGCCGTCTACGAGCCGGTCGCGCCGAACGAGCGCTATCTGATCGGCGGTGCCGTGCCCGCGGTCCCGCACACCGGCTGTCGGCTCTTCGCCGGCGGTGGCGTGGCCGGCAACACCGTGGCCTTCGACAACGTGATGGTCGAACCCGGGTGGCTCAGCCAGCGGCCGCCGCCTGGGCCCGGCCCGTGTGTCGGTCCGTGCTGCTATCCGGCCGGCAGCTTGCGCGCATCCGGACACGCCGCCTTGGGCGACAGCGTCCGTTTCGATCTGCATGGTGATCTCACCGGGGCGCTACCCGGGGCCCCGTGCTTCGTCGGCATCAGCTTCGGCGGCATCCTGCCCTGCGCTCCGGTTCCGTGGGCGATCAACGGGCTCATGATCACCACGCCGCCGCTCGCTTCGTTCCTCGGGTTCTGGCCCGGTGCAGGGATGTCGGCCAACTTCGTCTTCCCGATGCCGCCGCACTCGGCTGCCAACTCGGTCTTCCTCGGCCTGCACTTCTTCGCGCAGGGAGTGATCATCGATGCGGGCCTTGACCTGATCCTGCTCGAGGGCGCGGAGCTCCGTCTCGGCGGTTGATGCCCGCGGCCTCGGCGACGAACCCGTGTGCACCGGCGCGGGCCTGACCGCCGATCGTGGGCCGGCGCTCTTCGCGCTGGTCGCGGCGGGGGCCGTGGTGGCGCCGCTCTGCGGAGAGCTGTTCGTCCGCGGCGGTCTGCTGGCACCGTTCGTCGCCCATGTGCTGAACAACGCGGCGGCGTTCGCGGTGCTGCTGATCTGAGCCTTCCGCGTGAGCTGGGCCAGCAGGATCAGAGGATCGTGACCGTCGTTGGGGCTCCGGCAAGGAAGCACCACGGGTAGAGGGTTATTGCCTGAATCGACACGGTGATTCCGGCGGAACCCGCGGGCAGGTTCAAGACGTAGCCGCCGTTGCGAGTGAAGGCGATCGGGGTGCCGGTGATCACGCACCCGGTGAACGGCGGATACCCGCAGTCGAGTGAGGATGGCAGCACTTGCCCGGAGGGTTGGCCGATGCTCAGGACCCACGCCGTAGGCAGGTACCAGATCGCCGAGTTGCCCACGTCGAGGTAGAACGGAGTGCCGTTGACAGGCAGGTTATGGAATACGATCCCCGTGCCGTACCAGCAGGACTGGGCCGGGGTGGCCTCGCCCACGAACACGCCGGCGCTCATCAGGGCCGCCGTCACCAGGCCTCGAATCCTGCTGCCGAGTGTTGCGCGTGAACTCGCCGCTTCGGGGCTCCATTCCAAGGAGCCGGGAGGATCATGGGGAACTGTCTGCACGGCTACTCCTGCCTTCGGGTCGAGGAACAAGACGCGACCGGCCACCGTCGGCTCGGCCGACCAGCTCTTCACCTTCCGCCGGGCTTTCGGGAGCCGTCGTCGAAGAAAAACCCGAGAACCGCACGATCCGCCGCCGTGCCGCCGGCTCACGTTTCCCAGGGCTACGTCTTCATGGCCATCTCGCGCAGCACGCGATCGAGCCGGTCCCACAGCGCCGCCCAGGCCGCGCGCTCCGGCTCCGGCAGCCTGGCGAGATGCTCCGGTTCGCGGATGCGCGCGAGGCGCGGAGACAGCGCCGCGACCAGTAGCTGGTCGAAGCAGAGCGGGCGTTCCGGGCCGGCCCCGAGCCAGCGCTCGTGCTCGCGAGTGATGAGTTGGTCCAGCCAGTCGCGAGCCCGTTCACGCCAGATCGGGTCGTCGCCGAAGGCCAGGACGGCCGCCTCGGCCGGGCGATCCTTCGGCTGCATGCGGCGCCCTTGCCTGCCGTGCTCGACCCAGAGCTCGGCCGCGGTTCCGAAGTCGCCGCGATGGTAGCAGAGGCGGGCCAGCACGTTCGCGTCGAGTCCCGCCCATTCGGTCCTGGGTGGCGTCCCCGGAAAGCGCAGTGCATAGCCCACGAGTCGTTCGCAGTCCGCGTGCGGCACGCTGATGTAGTAGGCCCCGTTGTTGACGAACGGCTCGACCCCCTTGACCTCCCGGGCGCGGTCGTAGGCCGCCAGCGCTTCGGCGTATCGCCCGAGCAGTTCGAGCGCATCGCCGTGCGCGCGTTGGAGCTCGTAGCGCCCCGGACCCAGACGCGCGCCCTCGCGACAGGCGCGCTCGGCTGCGGTCCACCCGCGCCGCAGCAGCTCGGTGCGGCCGAGCTGCATCCAGGCCCGCGCCGGATCGCCCGCGACGGCCACGGTCAGCTGTTCGAGGTCGACCAGCTGCTGGGCGGGCATGCCGAGCAGCACGGCAAGGAGGCGGCGATGCTCGTGCAGGTAGTAGGGAAAGCCCGACTCGGTCGCCTGGAGCATCGCGGCGGTGTAGCCCATCAGCGACTCGCGGAACCTGCCGAGCCGGCGCAACACCTCCGCCTGCCGCCAGAGCAGGTCGAAGTGGTCCGGGGTCGAGCGCATCCCGGATGTGAGCGCGGCCAACGCGCCGGTGAGGTCGCCGGCCAGCTCCAGCTCCTCACCGCGCAGGAGCGCCGGCGCCGCGTCTTCGGCCGGTGCTGCCGGGCGCTGCGAACCGTCCTCGGCCGCGGCGATGCGCGCATCGAGACCGTCGATGCGCGCCTTCAGCTGTGTGTCGTTCCGCAGCGATCGGAATTGGTAGCGCAAGCTCGCCAGAGCCTCGCGCAGCCGCCCGCGCTGGACGAGAAGATCCGCCCGCGCATACATGACCTCGCGACCTTGCCCGTCGCCGGCGATCTTCTCGTAGAGATCGAGCGCTGCGTCCTCGTGCCCCATGGCTTGCAGGCGGCGGGCCGTGGCGATGAGCACCTCCTTGCCGACCTGGGCGCGCCGGCGCGTGTCTTCCTGGGCCTCGGCGCGCATCTGCCGCGAGAAGCGCAGGTCCGACCACAGGACGGCGACGACCACCATCAGCGCGACGACGATTCCCGCGCCGATGAGCACCCGCGAACGGGCACGACGCTCGGCTTCGGCGCGCGCCAGCGCCTTGGCGACCTCGAGCTGCGCGCCGCGCCGTTCCGTTTCGGAGTTCCGGCGGTAGTCGCCAACTCGCGCGGCGATCACGCCGGCATGCGCCGGGCGATGGGCGGGCTCATGCGTCGATCGATGGCCTGCATCTCGAGCGGGTGGTCGCGGCGCAGAGCCCGCTCAGCATCGTCGTCGGCGTTCCCCGCTGAACGCGGTCGGGATCCGGGAGAACGTCGCGACATTGGCTCGGGACATCGAAGTCGTGAATTGCGGCTACCCGTGTAGCAACGTCGAGTTGGCATGAACCGTTGCCGTGCCGCCGGAGCCGAACCCGGGTATGAAGACCTGTAGGGAGTTGTCACCCTGGCTGCCAATGCCGGCCCATCGGCTCGCTCGTCACCAGGGATGGTCTATCACGATCGGATCGGAAGCACCGTCTTGTTCGGCGGCATCGCCGGGCCGCCTCTGTCCCCCGTCTATCTCGAAGTACCTGGAGTCGGACGGAACGGCATGGTCCGTCAAAGCCACTGCCTACTCCCCCGTTGCCAATCCTGGGGACATGATCGTCAGCAACGGCGTCGAGAGGATGATCAGGAACACCTGATCGCAAGCGCGGTGCAACCCCTGCCACTCACTCAGGCGTCCAACGGTGCCAGGAC
>JAGQRA010000084.1 GCA_020425885.1 Planctomycetota bacterium
CGCGCGGCGTCGTCCGCGTCCGGGTCCGGGTCGGCGGCCATGGCGGCCGAGTCTACCCGCGCAGCCGACGCTTCACCTCGGTGTGGTCGCGCCACGCCGGCTGCGCGGCCATGAACTCGAGCGTCTCACGTTCAGCCGCGTCACGCTCGAGGTCGGGTTGCTGGCGGCTACGCCACTGCACCATGCGCTCGAACATGTCGTCGAACTGCCGCAGCGCGCCGTGCTCGTCGCTGCAGTGCTGGCACCACGTCCCGGACTCGATCGGCATCGTGCAACTCTGGCATCGTGTGTTGGTCATCGCGCCGATGGTCGGCCGCGGAATTGCATCGTCAAGCCCGATGCGATTGCGGTCGGGATGTCACTACCGTTCCAGGACCAAAACCGACATCTCGCGGTTTCCCACCAGCATGTCGGTGCGGGCCTGACCCGGCACGGCTGAAGCGGGTTCGAACATGCCCAGCTGAGCCGCACCGACGGTCTCGAGCTGACCATCGGCTCCTGGTGAACGGATCTGCCACGTCGGCTGGTTGCGGTGGACCGCCGGCAGGCACCGCGCGCCGGACCGATTTCGTGAACGGGTGCGAACGCGCTGCTTCTGCAGCGGGCGAATCCAGAGCATCGCATGAGCATCCGCCTCGCCATCCTTCCCCTGCTGCTGACCACCGTGTTGGCGCAATCTCCGTCCGCCTTCACCGCGTCGCTCGATGCCGATCAGGCCGTGCCGCCGACGACCAGCATCGCGACCGCGTGGGCCTTCGCGCAGCTCGGCAGCGGCGGTCAATTGTCGATCACCGTCGACGTCGACGATCTGCCGACGGCGTCGTCGTGCGAGCTGCGGCACGGCCTGCCCGGTCAGTCGGGCCCGCTCGTGCTCGCGCTCTCCGGCGGACCGAAGACCTGGACCGGCAGCGCGATCCTCGGCACCGGCGAGGCCCAGGCCGTCGCCGCCGGCGCCACCCACCTGGTCCTCGCCTCGCCCGCGTTCCCGGGCGGTGAGATCCGCGGGCAGCTCGAGAGCCGGCGGGCGCAGCGCTTCCTGGCGACGCTCGACCCGCAGGACCTGGTGCCGCCGCTGACCCACAGCATCACGGGCTACACCAATGCGTTCCTGTTCGAGCCCGACAACCGCCTCGTCATCGAGTTCAGCGGCACCAGCGGCGTGTTCAGCATCGACCATCAACTGCGCCACGGCGCCACCGGCACGAATGGGCCGGTGCTGCATACCTGGACGCGGCAGACGTCGCAGGGGCACACGTTCGGCGAGTCGCGCAAGCTCAGCGCGACCGAGATCCAGGAGCTGCGCGCCGGCAACCTCTACATCGAGACCACCGGCATCCTGCAGAACTTCACGCCGGTGCGCCCGATCTCGCGCGGCCAGCTCATGCCGGTGGCGCAGGCCTGGGCCGGTGCGCTCATCGACACCGAGGTGGTGCCGCCGCCGGGCGTGCCGACCCGGGTCGTGGCGGGGGCGTTCACCTTCGCGTCGCCGCTCGCCTACACGGCGCGCGAGACCTGGACGTTCTGGGTCGATCGCAACGGCCAGTGGAGCTGGGGGACCGCGTGCAACCTGCGCCACGGACTGCCGGGAACCAACGGGCCGATCCAGCACACCCTGTTCGCCAACGGCTGGAAGTTCATGCAGCAGCTCACGCTCACGGCGCAGGAACTCCAGTGGCTCGAGAACGGCGAGCTCTATCTCGAGGTCGAGACCGCATCGGGGCCGGCGGCGCGCGCGCAGATCGTGCCGAACGTGCCGGCGGCGCCGTCGTACGGCGGCGGCTGCTCCGACAGCAACGGTTCGCTGTGGCACCTCGTCGAGTCCCGCGGCGCGCCGGTCGTCGGCTGCACGACCTACAACCAGATCGGCTACGGGCTGGCGATGGTCGCCCACGGGCCGCGGCCCTACGCCGGTCGCGGCTTCCTGCTCGTCGGCTTCGATCGGCAGGCCTACGGCGGCCTGCCGTTGCCATTGCGCCTCGATGGCTACGGTGCATCGCCCGACTGCTATCTGCTGACCGACTTCGGCATCGTCATCGCGTCAACGAACGGCTTCACGACGTGGGGCTTCGCGTTCCCGGAGGTCGAGGCGTTCCGCGGCGTGCACGCCTACGTGCAGGCTTTGATGTTCGATCCGGCGGCGCCGGGGTTCGTGGCGACGACGAACGGGCTCGAGCTGACGATCCGGTGAGTGGGGGGTGGCTACCTCGGCCTCACCGCAGCAGGATCAGGCGGTCGTCGAGGGTGAGCGTGATCCCGAGCGGTCCGACATAGAGGTTGCTGACGAACGCGGCGATCGCCCAACCCGGCGCTGCCTGCACGACGGCGCCGAGTTCCCACCAGCGGTTGCCGCGGCTCGCGGTCCAGGCGAGAAGCAGCCACTGGCACAGCCAGAGGTTGCCGAGCCAGCGGAAGAAGTCGAAGCCGAGGACGAACATCGGCAGGCCCGCCAACAGGCAGCCGACCGCGGCCAGGATCGCCCGACGGTCGCCGATGCGGCGCCAGCAGCGCACCGTCAGCACGAGCATCGGCATGCCCAGGGCGAGCACGATCGCGAGGTGGCGGGTGACCCGCCAGGACCAGCGCCCCAGCGTCAGCTGGATGCACTCCGTCGTCGAGTAGCCGTAGAGCTCGGCGAAGCCGTCCGGGATCGCGAAGTCGGCGGCGCGCGCCGCCAGATGCTCGCGCAGGCGGTCCATCGCCGGCCCGACCATCGCCGCGTTGCCCGCAACCCACCCCACCGCGAACACCAGCGCGGCGGCGACGAGGCCCGGCATGCGATCGCGCTTGCGACCCCCGATCCAAACGGCTGCGAACGGCACCGGCACGTGCAGCAGC
>JAGQRA010000633.1 GCA_020425885.1 Planctomycetota bacterium
AGGAGGTGCTGACCGGGACCAGCGCCACCATTGTGGTGCGGGTGTTCGGGCCCGACCTCGACGAGCTGCGGCGGCATGCGAACGCGATCGCCGGCGCGATCACCGATGTGCCCGGCGTCGTCGATCTGCACGTCGAACAGCAGGTGCTGGTGCCGTTGGTGCAGATCCGCACCCGCCCCGAGGCCCTGGCCGTCCACGGCCTCACGGCCGGCGAGGTGCGACGCGCGGCCGTCGGCCTGATCCGGGGCAAGAAGGTCGGTGAGACCTTCGCCGGCCAGAAGGTCTACGACGTCACGATTCAGGGCACCGACGATTGCCGCCAGGACCTGAGCGCGTTGCGGCGGTTGCTCATCGAGACGCCGACCGGCGGACGGGTGCCGCTCGGCGACGTGGCCGACATCGACATCGTGCCGACGCCCAACGAGATCAAGCGGGAAGGGGCCTCGCGTCGTATCGACGTGACCTGCAACGTCCGCGACCGCGATCTCGGCAGCGTTGCCCGGGACATCGAGGCCAGGGTGGCGACGGTGCCGTTCAGCCGGGAATACCATCCCGAGGTGCTCGGCGAGTTCGCCGCCCGCGAGGCTTCGCAGCGGCAGCTGTTCTCGCTCGCGGCCCTGGCCCTGCTCGGCATCATCCTGCTCCTGCACACCGACTTCCGCTCGGTAAGGCTGACCCTGCTGGTGGCGGTGACGTTGCCGTTCGCGCTGATCGGCGGCGTCGCCGGTGCCGCGCTCGGCGGCGGCGTGCTGTCGCTCGGATCGCTGGTCGGCTTCGTCACCGTGCTCGGCATCGCGGCCCGCAACGGCATCATGCTCGTGAGCCACTACCGCCACCTGCAACGGGTCGAAGGCGAACCGTTCGGGCTCGGTCTCGTCATGCGCGGCGCCGAGGAGAGGCTGTCGCCGATCCTGATGACCGCGTCGAGCGCCGCCCTCGCGCTGCTGCCGCTCGTGCTCGCGGGCAATCAGCCTGGCCACGAGATCGAGTATCCGATGGCGCTGGTGATCCTCGGTGGGCTGGTGACCTCGACCGGACTCAACCTGTTCCTGCTGCCATCGCTCTATCTCGCCTACGGGCCGCGCGTCATTGCCGGTGAGGAGTAGTCGGCTCGCCGCCGATCGCCTGCAGCAAGCGCGTCGCGCCGGCCAGCACCGCGGTCTCGGTGCGCAGCGTCAGCGGGCCGAGGCTGCGCGGCGCGAAGCCCGCGGCCGTGAGCCGGGCGACCTCGTGCTCGACCAGGCCGCCTTCGGGACCGACGACGAGCATCGCGACATCGGCCGTGGCGGGGCCGAGTTCGATGTCCGAGAAGGTCGCGACGAAGCGCTGTGCGGGCAGAGTCAGCGCGCACAGCTCGTCGATCGTGACCGTCGGTTCGATCGTCGGCAGCATCGCGCGGTCGCATTGCGTGCAGGCCGCGATCAGGGTGCGTTGCCACTGTTCGTGCTTCTCGGCCTGGCGCCGCGCGCGCTCGGTCACGAGCGGGCGGAAGCTGCGGATGCCGGCCTCGGTGCCGTGTTCGAGGAGCCAGCTCGTGCGCGGCGCCTTGGGCAACGCGACGACCACATCGAGGGCCATCCGGGCCGAGCGCCCCAGCGGTTCTGCGACCGGTGAGCCGATGTCGAGCACGACGTCGCGACGGCGGACCTCGATCACCGTCGCGTTCACTTCCGAGCCGTTGCCGTCGAACAGCACCACGGCCGTCCCGGGGCGGGTGTCGACGATCCTGCCGAGGTGATGGCCGAGGCGAGGACTCAGCGTCGCCGGTCCCGGCGGCGGCAGGGGACGGGCGAAGTAGCGTCGTGCCATCGCCGCAGGGTAGGCGAACGGGCTCGCGCAGGCGCGCACGTTCGTCGCCTGCGCGTGCCGTCCGCTAGCCGATGTTGAAGTTCGCCAGGGTGTCGCGCAGCGTCTCGACCTCCTGCCGGGTGCTGAGCACGGACGCTGCCAGTTCCTCGGCGCCGCTGGCGTTGGTCTGCGTCGCGTCGTCGAGGGCGACCACGGCGCGGGCGACGATCTCGAGGCCTTCGCGTTCTCTGACCGAGCCTTCGGCGACCTCGCTCAGCTGCTGCGAGACTTCGCTCGAGGTCGCCGAGATCGAATGGAACAGCTGCACGACCTCGGCGGCGAGGTCGACACCGTTGTGGGTGCGCGCCGCCGACTCGGCCACCAGCGTGCCGATCTCCTTGGCCGAGGCCGCGCAGCGCTGGGCCAGCGAGCGGACCTCCTCGGCGACGACGGCGAAACCCTTGCCGGCCTCGCCGGCGCGTGCCGCCTCGACGGCGGCATTGAGGGCCAGGAGATTCGTCTGGAAGGAGATGTCGTCGATCGTGCGCAGGATGCTGGCGACGGCGTCGCTCGATTCCCGGATCTGGTTCATCGCCGTGGCCATGCTCTCGGTCGTCGCGCGTCCGACGTCGATCATCTGCCGCGCTTCGGCCGAGTTCTTGTTGGCGGTGACCAGCTTGTCGGCGATGGCGGCGCTGTGGTCGACGATCTCGGTGACGCTGGCGCGGATCTCCTGCAGGTTGGCGGCCTGCGTCGAGGCGCTGTTGGCGATCATCGTGCTGGCCTCGCTGACCTGTTGCGAGGCCTCGTCGACGCCCGTCGCCAGCATCGAGGCGCTGCCGATGACCATCGCGAGTGAGCCGGTGGAACTGTTGAAGGCGGCCATCATCGTGCCGATCTCGTCCTTCGAGGACGTGTCGAGGGACACGGTGAGGTTGCCGTTGACGAGTTGCTGGAGACCGGCGCTGAGCTGGGCAAAGCGGAGCAGCATCCGGGTCGCGAAGTGGCGGCCGATCAACAGGGACGCCAGCAGGATGAGCATCGTCAACGCCGTGCCGGACCAGGCGCCAACGAGGGCGGAGGAGTGGGCGGCATCGCAGTCCGCAGTCAGATGACCGATGAGCGTGTCCTCGAGCTCCTTGAGGCGATCGATCTCGAAGCTGATGGCGGTCCACCAGGCCTTGGGATCGACGCCGAGTTCGCCTTGGCCGCCGTTGTCCACGGCCAGCTGTCGGAGCTCGTGGGCCTGGACCACCTCGGCGGCCTGCTGCTGCTCCTGGAACATCGCGGCATGCTCGGCCGTGGCGGTGCGCGTGAACTCGCCGAGCCAGGCGCTGGCCTTGGCGCAGGAGGCGACGAAGCGCGGGAACGAGCCGGGCGCGAACCTGTTGCGCGAGAACGCGTTGTTGGCCTGGGCGCGGACGATACCGGTGGCTTCCTTGCCGCGCAGCAGCGCGAGGTAGTTGCGCAGGTGGGCGGTGAACTCGCCGTCCGGGCTGGCGATCGTGCCGATGCCTCCCAGCAGCTGCTCGTTCAGCTGCGTGTAGTAGGCGACCGAGTCCGGCGCGGCGATGGTCAGCTGATCGACCTGACCGCGGATGTCCGCGATCTTCGCCATGCGTTCGACGGCGGCCTCGAACTCCTGCGGCACGGCAAGGCCTTCGGCCTTCCTGCTGTCGACCGCGGTCTCGAACGCCTGCCGGCGACCGTCGACGCGCTTCCTTTGCTCGCTCAGGTCGGGTGCGAAGCTGTTGCCGGCGCTGCCGAGATAGCCATTGCTGAGGCCGCGCTCGCGCTGGGTCTCGTGCAGCAGGTTGCCGCTGAGGTTGGCGAGCTCGCAGAGCCTCTCGTTGTCATAGGCGGTCGCAGCCAGACGAAGATCGCCACGCAGCCCGATGCCGAATTGAACGAGAAGGGCCACCGTCGGGACGAGCCCGATCAGCAGCAGTTGTGCGCGCAGCTTCATGTGTGTTCTGTCGTCTCCCTGGAGTCTCACTCACTCGCAGGGTCGGCTATCGGCGACGGAGGCGATCGGCATCAACCTCGCATCCGCGTGGTCTGGCGCGAATTCGCGGGGCTACGCCGCCATTCGTAGAACTGCTGATTCGACTCCGTGGCCAGCCGGCGAGACGCCACGGCGCGAGCATGCGTTGTCAGCGGCTAGAGGTCCGCGTCGGCCAGCGGCGTCAGGACGGTGACCTGGGCTCAACCGCCCTGCAGGACTTCCTGTAGGGCGGCGAGCGCGAATTCGAGCTCATCGCGGCGGATCGTGAGCGGGGGCGCCACCCGGATCACGTGATCGTGCGTCTCCTTGCACAGCACGCCGCGCTCCCGCAGCGCCTCGCAGAAGCGTCGCGCGCCGCCGGCGTCGGGTTCGAGCTCGATGCCGATCCAGAGTCCTTTGCCGCGCACCTCCTTGATCACCGGTGCCTTCACCGCGCGCAGGAACTCCATCGCCGCCGCACCCATGGTCGCCGAGTTCTCGACCATGCCTTCGTCTTCGAGTGCGCCGAGCGCGGCACACGCGACCGCGGCGCCGAGCGGATTGCCGCCGTAGGTCGAACCGTGATCGCCGGGCCGGAACACGGACATCACCTCGTCGTCGGCCAGCATGGCGGAGACCGGATAGACGCCGCCCGACAGCGCCTTGCCGACGATGAGGACGTCCGGACGGATGTCTTCGTGCTGGTAGCAGAACATACGGCCGGTGCGCCCCAGTCCGGATTGGATCTCGTCGAGCATCAGCAATGCCCGGTGCCGGTCGCAGAGCTCGCGCAGGGCACGCAGGTAGCCGTCGGGCGGAATGACGATCCCGGCCTCACCCTGGATCGGTTCGACGAGCACGGCGCAGGTGTGTGGACCGATCGCCGCCGCGGCGGCTTCGGCATCGCCGAACGGGACACGTCGGAAGCCGGGGCCGAACGGGCCGAAGCCGGCGCGGTACTGCTCCTCCGAGGAGAAGCCGACGATGGTCGTGGTGCGGCCGTGGAAGTTGCCATCGAAGACGACGATCTCGGCGACGTCCGCCGGGATGCCCTTCACGGTGTAGCCCCACTTGCGCGCGGCCTTGATCGCGGTCTCGACCGCCTCGGCGCCGGTGTTCATCGGCAGCACGCGCGCGAAGCCGGTCATGCGGGTCAAGGCCTCGTAGAGCAGGCCGAGCTGATCGTTGTGGAAGGCGCGACTCGTCAACGTGGCCCGTTCGGCCTGCTCGTGCAGGGCGGCCAGGATGCGTGGGTGGCAATGGCCCTGGTTGACGGCGGAGTAGGCGGCCAGACAGTCGAGGTAGCGACGGCCTTCGACATCCTGGACCCAGACGCCGCGGGCGCGCTCGATCACGACCGGCAGCGGCAGGTAGTTGTGAGCGCCCAGCGCCTGCTCGCGAGCGATGTAGTCCGCGTTGTTCCGTGCCCTCGTGCTCATGTCGCTTGCCGCGATGGAAGTGGCATCGTCGGCGTCATCCTATCGGTCTCGCCGGCGACGAGGTGTAGGTCGGTCGGCGCAGGCCGCGCGGGTTCTCGGCTGATGTTCGGGACGACGCTTGCGCGACGGGTCGTCCGGCGTGATGACTTCGGCCTTCGCGAATCCCTCCACGCCATGACCGACCGCCAAGACTGGGCGCAGCCCCTCCGTCAGGTTCACATCTTCGCCAATCTCACCGCCGCCGAAGCCGATCGACTGCTGGCCCAGGCCGAGATCAGGACCTATGGCGAAGGCGAGGTGTTGTTCACCGAGGGCAGCCCGCGGGCCCGGCTGCTGCTGATCCGGCGTGGCCGCGTGCAGCTGACCCGCGAGGATGCCTACGGCGACCGGCGGCCGGTCGTGACCCTCGTGCGCGGCGATCTGCTCGGCGAGGGCATGATGATCGGCGATTCGGTGCACTCGACGACCGCGACGGCGCAGACCACGACGGAGGTCGTCTTCCTCAGCCGCGACGCCGTGCTCGCCTTCATCGGCGACGACCACGAGCTGGAGAAGCGCATGCTGTCGAGTCTCCTCGCCGAGGTCGTCGGCCGCGTCGATCAGCTCATGTTCCGCACCAGCGGTGTCGCCCACGCGTTCTCGACCGGGCGGTCGCGCACCGAGCACGATCTGCTGGGCGACGGCCTGGTCCAGGAGGAAGCCTACTTCGGCCTGCAGACGCTGCGGGCGCTGAGCAATTTCGACATCGGCGGCGTGCGGCTCAACGCCTACCCGAACCTGATCAAGGCGCTGGCGATGGTCAAGAAGGCCTGCGCGCTGGCCAACCTCGAATGCGGCGCGATCAAGGAAGACGTCGCCCGGGCGATCGCCGAGGCGGCCGACGAGGTCATCGCCGGCAAGCTGCACGACTACTTCGTCGTCGACGTGCTGCAGGGCGGCGCGGGGACTTCGACCAACATGAACGCCAACGAGGTCCTGGCCAACCGGGGCCTCGAGCTGCTCGGCTGCGAGAAGGGGGACTACGAGCGACTGCACCCCAACAACCACGTCAACTGCTCGCAGTCGACCAACGACGTCTATCCGACCGCCCTGAAGCTCGGCATGATCCTCAGCAGCGAGCGGCTGATCGAGGTCGTCGAGCAGCTGATCGCGTCGTTCGAGGCGAAGGCGGCGGAGTTCGCCGGCGTCGTCAAGATGGGGCGCACCCAGCTGCAGGATGCGGTGCCGATGACGTTGGGGCAGGAGTTCGGCGCGTTCGCCGTCAGCCTGAAGCAGGAGCTCGCCCTGGTCCATCGCATGCGCGACGACCTGCGCACGCTCAACCTCGGCGGCACCGCGATCGGCACCGGGCTGAACACGCCCAAGGGCTATCGCAACCTGGCGATCCAGCGCCTGCGCGAGGTGACCGGGCTCGAGCTGACCCTGGCACCGAACCTGATCGAAGCGACCCAGGACACGCAGGCGTTCGTGATGTTCTCGGCCGCACTGAAGAGCCTCGCCGTCAAGCTGTCGAAGATCTGCAGCGACCTGCGCCTGCTGTCCTCGGGGCCGCGCGCCGGGCTCGGCGAGATCCACCTGCCGCCGCGCCAACCCGGCTCGTCGATCATGCCGGGCAAGGTCAACCCGGTGATCCCGGAGGTCTGCAACCAGGTCGCGTTCCGGGTCATCGGCAACGATCTGGCGGTGACGCTGGCGGCCGAGGCCGGCCAGCTGCAGCTCAACGTCATGGAGCCGGTGATCGCCGCCAGCATCCTGGAGTCGCTGAAGATCCTGGCGAACGCGGTGTTGACCCTGCGGCACAACTGCGTCGACGGCATCGTCGCCAACACCGAGCAGTGCCGGCGCTTCGTCGAGAACAGCATCGGCCTCGTGACCGCGCTGGTGCCGGTGCTCGGCTACGGTACCGCGACCGCGGTCGCCGCCGACGCCCTGGCCAGCGGCAAGAGCGTCGCCGATGTGCTGCGCGATCGCGGCCTGCTGACCGCGGAAGTCGCGGACCTGCTCACGCCGGAGCGGATGGCGAACCCGGACTGACCGCGGCCTCAGCGCGGCGGCTTCGCGGGATCGAACAGCATCGCCTCGACGTGACGCACGGGTCGCATGTTCGCCGTGATCGCCGCGTCGGCGTCGCGGGCGAGCTGCGTGAGCTCGGCCCTGAGTTCGGGCTGCTGCTCGGATCGATCCCACTGTTCGGATACGTCGTGCTCGAGATGGAACAGTCCGCCTTCGAAGAGCAGCTTCCATGGTCCGCGCCGGATCCCGGCCAGCTCACCCTTCGCGGTGTAGTAGAGGAAGTGCGGCGTCGGCGACGTCGCCTCGGGCTCGGCGCGCAGCAGCGCGGCGATGTCGTGGCCGTCGATCGCGGGCAGCTGCCGCAGATCGGCGCCGGCGAGGGTCGCGATCGTCGGCAGCAGGTCCATGGTGGTCGCGATCTCCGTGCAGACCGCACCGGCGGGGATCGTCCCGGGCCAGTTGGCGATGCAGGGCACGCGTTGCCCACCCTCCCAGTTCGTGCCCTTGCCGCCGCGCAGCAGACCGGCCGAGCCGCCGTCCTGCTTGAACTGCAACCACGGGCCGTTGTCGCTGGTGAACAGGATCAGGGTCCGGTCGCGCAAACCCAGCCTGTCGACGGTGGCGACGAGTTCGCCGACGCCATGGTCGATCTCCTCGATGACATCGCCGTAGAGGCCGCGCCGGCTGCGGCCCGCGAACCGCTCGGATGCGTACAGCGGGATGTGCGGCATCGAATGCGGCACGTAGCAGAAGAACCGTTGGTCGCGATGTGTCTCGATGAACTGCACCGCGGCCCGGGTGATGCGCTGGGTCAGCAGATGCTGGTCGGGTTCCCACTCGACGACCTTGTCGCCCTCGATCCACGGCAGTCGATACGCGTACCTGCTGTCGGGTGGGCGGTGCATCTGCGCCATGTCGTTCGAGTACGGCACTCCGGCGTAGACGTCGAAGCCTTGGTCGAGGGGCAGCAATCCGGGGCGATGGCCGAGGTGCCACTTGCCGAAGCAACCGGTGGCGTAGCCACGGCCGTGCAGCAGGTCGGCCAGGGTCATCTCGTCGGTGTGGAGGCCGTAGTCGTACTGCGGGAACACGACGTGACGGTGCATGCCGACCCGCTTGGGGTAGCAGCCCGTCATCAGCGCGGCGCGCGACGGCGAACAGACCGGGCTCGCGACGTAGAACTGCATGAGCCTCATGCCGCCGGCGGCGAGCGCATCGAGGCAGGGCGTCGCGATCGTCGGATGCCCGTAGCAGGACAGGTCGCCGTAGCCCTGATCGTCGGTGAAGATCAGGATCACGTTCGGCGGCTGCTGCGCGGTCGCCGGCGGCGCCGCGGCCATGCCGAGTGAGGCGAGGGCGGCAACGCCGCGGAGCAGGAGATGCATCGTGGCAGGTGGAGTCATCGAGGCTGCAGCGGGATCTGGACGTTGATCGCCGGGCCGGTGTTGTCGGGGCCGACGATGCAGGCGCAGAACATGGTTCGAGGTCGCCCGTCGGCGTCGAACAACAGCTGTGGGCGTTCGAGATTGCGCACCGCCAGCACGGTGTCGTCGGCGAGGCGCAGCTGCTTCTCGGTGACGAGGGGATGGGCCGCCGGGTGCCACTCGAGTCCGTCGATCGAGGTCAGCAACGCCAGGGCCGGGGTGCCGCCGGTCATGCGGCCGGAGAAGTCCTTGACGATGGCGTAGAAACGGTGCCGTCCGGCGTCGTGCCAGACGAACGGATCCTCGGCGCTGGCAAGGCGGCCGTCGTCCATGCGGACATCGAAGACGAAGCGGTCGAGCGCCGTGAACGGTCCGTCCGGGGCATCGCCGATGGCCACGCCGTGCACGCCACGCCACCTCGGGTCGTAGAGGTTGCCCTTGAAGTAGAGCAGGTATGAGCCGTCCGCCGGTCGTCGCACCACCGAAGGATTGACGACGATCATGTTGTCGGGCAGCGGAACGGTGCCCGGCGGCGATGGCGCGATGACGTCCTTCGCCTTGACGCGCGTGCGCGGCCCGAGCAGCGGGCGATCGGGGCGGTCGAAGCGGCCGGCGGCGAGATCGGCGACGGTCGCGGCCGAGACGACGCCGACCTGCTGCACCTGCTGGATGCGGTTGCGGTCGTTCAGGCTGGCGCCCGGTGATCCCTCGGGCTGCGGCCCGGGATCGTACGAGCCGATGTAGTAGAGGTAGACGCGGTCGCCGAAGCGACGCACGTGCGGATTGTGCACGGTCCGGGCGTCCCACGCCTTCGGGTCGCCGTCATGCAACCTGCCGCGCAGCACGACGCCGGTGAACTCGTAGCCGTGGTCGGGATGGTCGGACACGGCGTGCGCGATCTCCGAGGACAGCAACCACTCGTCGGCGAAGCCGCGGCTTTCGGGACCGGCACGAAATCTGGACACGAACATGTGATAGCGGCCGTCTTCGCCGCGGATCACCGACCCGCCCCAGACGTGCCGATCTTCGGCGCGGAGCACGGCAGGGCCGTCGATGGTCACGCCCTTGCCGCCGCCGGAGACGGCGCCGGCGAGCGTGCCGAGCATGCCGTGCAGGTCGAGGTCGTCTGCGGCCGGGGTCAGCGCCTGCGCGTGACCGACGGTGATGAGCAGGCACAGTTGGCCGGTCGCCAGCATCAGGTGTCGCATCGTGTCGAGTTGTAGCGCGCCGCCGGCACCCATGCCCGGCATACGACGTGTCCTTGCCGTCGCCGTCTAGGGGCGGCCGCGGATGCCATCAAGTGGTCTCGGAGGGGCTGCCGAAAACCCCTGCGATGTCCTCGGTTTCGACACTACCCCGGGTGTGGGCGGCGGTCGTGATGGCGGCCCTGTCTGGTTCGGGTTTCGCCCGGGCACAGGATCCGGGGTTGGTCGATCCCCAGCATGGCGTCTTCGCCGCGTTCCCGGCCGCCGACAGCTACCGCGTGATCGTGCGCGATGTGGACGCCGAGGCCCGCAAGAGCATCGAGGCGCTGCTGCCGTTCCGGGTCCACTTCGACGAGCTGGGCAAGCACTCCCTGTACGTCGCGCTGCGTGGCCGGCGACCGGTGGGCATGATCTACGTCCAACGCGAGGAAAGCGCCTTCGGCCTTGCCGTCGTCGAGTGGGCGTTCACGTTCGACATGAGGGTGTCGAGCTTCCGCTTCCAGCGGGTTCGCAGTCAGCATCGTCAGGCTCTCGAGCAGTCGGAGTTCGTCCGGCTGCTGAAGGGTCGCACCCGGGAGGAGCTCACCGTGTTGCTCGGGGTGAACGGACAGTTGCGTGAGCCGGCCAAGGGCGTCGGTGAGGAGGCGCAGGAACTCGCATCGGCAGTCGTCAGGTCCGGCGCCAAGTCGATGGCCGTTCTCGATGCCGTATGGGCGTCGGAGATCGCGAAGCTGCATGACATGGCCACCGGGCTGCAGGCGTTCCCGCAGGCGGTGAGTTTCCGCCGCGTCCTGCCGCAGCCGGCGACCACCCCGGATGCCGATGTTGCCGAGGCGAAGGCCGCCGAGGTGTTGATCGCGATCCGGGCCTTCGGAGCGAATTCGAAACCGTTGGGGACCACCGCCGACATCCGGATGGACTGTGGGAATGGCACGACCGTCGTCAGCTGGGTGCTCGACGCCGACGACCAGGTGATCCGGGTCGATGTCGCGCCCGATGCGCCAGGTGCCTTCCGGGCCGCATGCAGCGACGCCATGCGCAAGCCGCTCGAGGTGGTCGCCTGCCGGCAGGATGCGATCGGCGTTGCGATGAAGCTGCTCGGGCGACGGCTGGCTCCGAGCCCGGAGCCGATTCCGAGCCCGGAGCCGAGGCCGGGACGGTGAGTCCGTGAACATCAAGGTACACACCAGCTTGGTCCTGACCGCGTGCACGCTCACGGGTCTGGTGCTGGGTGCCTACCTCGTCGATCGCTACCGCCAGGTCGATGTCGGCATGGCCGAGGTCGGCGAGACCTCGGTCACGCTGCGCAACTGCGAGCTGCTCACCAAGGCCGTCGGCCAGTGGCTGATCGTCAACGATCTGGTGCTGTACCAGGGCGAGAGCACCATGCTCAAGGTGTCGATCCGGAACGCCGGCAGCCTGCGCGAGCTGCTCGCCGACATCTCGTCGGCCCCGGCCTTCTTCGAGCATGGCCGGGCGGTGGAGACGCTGCGGGAGACCGTGAAGCAGATCGAGACCAAGATCCTGGCGAGCCGGGATCTCACCGGCACGGACCGGCTCACGCGCCTGGCCGAGTTGGCGGAGGAGACGCAACCGCTGTCGGACCGTCTGTTCCGTGACGTCGGCGAGTTGAACGACGCGCTGCAGATTCGCGCCGGCCACCGCCAGGAGGACCTGATCGATCAGGAGAGGTCGCTGACCATCCTGGCCTGGCTGGTGGCGATCCTCTACTTCGGCGTCGTCTGGTTGTGCTGGCTGTGGATCGTCCATCGGGTCGTCGTGCCGATCGAAGGCCTCAGCGCGGCAGCAGGGCGTGCCGACCACGACGGGCGCGAGTTCGTGCTGCCGCAGACGGGGCCGGACGAGGTTCGGCAGCTGACGCAGAACATCTCGAGCTTCGTCCTCAAGCTGCAGCGCGCCAAGGCCGGCACCGAGGAGGAGGTGCGGCAACGTACCGCCGAGCTGGTGCAGGCCAACAGGGCGAAGGGGCAGTTCCTGGCCACGATGTCGCACGAGCTGCGCACCCCGCTCAACGGCATCATCAACATGAACGAGCTGATCCTCGAGACGCAGCTCGATCAGGAACAGACGAGCTTCGCCAGGACGGCCAAGAGTGCGGCCGAGGCGCTGCTGGCCCTGATCAACGACATCCTCGACTTCTCCAAGATCGAGGCCCGCAAGCTCGACCTGGAGAACGTCCAGTTCGATCTGCGGAGCGTCGTCGACGCCTCCGTGGAGATCCTCACCGGAGTCGCGGAGTCCAAGGGCCTGGAGATCCAGGCGGTGGTCGACGCCGAGGTTCCGGTGCTCGTGACCGGCGATCCGACGCGCTTGCGCCAGGTGCTGATCAACCTGCTCAACAACGCCCTGAAGTTCACCGCGGAGGGCGGCGTGAGCACGCACGTCAGCGCGATCGGCAGTCACGAGGGCGGCGCGATGTTGCGCTTCGAGGTTCGCGACACCGGCATCGGCATCCCGGAGGAAAGGCGGGCGTCGCTGTTCCGCGCCTTCGAGCAGGTCGACTCGTCGACGACGCGCAAGTACGGAGGCACGGGTCTGGGGCTCGCCATCTGCCGCGAATTGACGGCCCTGATGGGTGGCGAGATCAGCGTCGACAGCGTCGAGGGGGAAGGTTCGACGTTCTGGTTCACATCACGGCTGGGCACGGTCGAGACTCGGGCGCCGGAGCCGGTCGACGTCGGTGATCGCGGCGTGGTCATCGTGTCCCGTCGACCGAACCTCGCGGCGCGCATCGTGCAGCAGCTGCGGATGCTCGGGATGCAGCAGACCGCGATCCTCACGGTCGATGACCTGGTCGAGTTCGACCCCGGCACGCGCAGTTGGTTCGCGATCATCGATCCTTACTCGCGTGACGATGGCGGCTTCGACGACGTCGGGCGGGCGCGCGCGAATCACGGCATCCTCGGTTCTGGCATCGCCGTGCTCGATCACTGGATGCGCCACTGGCCCGGCAGCCTGGGGACGCCTCCCGGCGATGTCACCAAGCTCCTGGAGCCGACGACGGTCGACGGCTTGCGTGGCTGGCTGGTTGGCGAGGTGGTTCCTGTTCCCGTCATGCCCGAGGCCGAGGGGTGTGTGGCGAACCGGGAATCGGCGCCGTCGATGGCGTCGGCGCCGAGCCCGACCGGCCGCACGACGATCCTCGTCGTCGAGGATACCGAGGTCAACCAGCGTGTCGTGACGTCGGTGCTTGCGCGCGGCGGCTACGACGTCGTCGTCGCCGGCGACGGCCTGCAGGCGGTCGAGGCCTTCGAACGGCAGGCCTTCGATCTCGTCCTGATGGACTGCCAGATGCCGGTCATGGACGGCCTCGAGGCGACTCGGCGAATCCGGGCCTTGGAGCTGGAGCGGACGGCCAGCTCGTCGGTGCCGTTGCATGTGCCGATCATCGCCCTGACCGCCAACGCGCAGGACGGCTTCGATCGCGAGTGTCTCGCGGCCGGCATGGATCGGTTCCTGTCGAAGCCGTGCCGGCGGCAACCGCTGCTCGCCGCGATCGAGGAGTGCCTGGCCGGCAAGCGCGGCGGGGCGAGTGCCGAGGATCGGGTCGCGCCGCGCATCCTGGTGGCCGATGACGACGCGATCAATCGCAAGGTCGCGGAGAGCGTTCTGGGCCGCGCCGGCTACCGGATCGTGCTGGTCGAGAACGGTCAGGAAGCGGTCGATCGCGCCACGGCCGAGCCGTTCGACCTGGTGTTGATGGACTGCCAGATGCCGGTCCTGAACGGCCTCGAGGCGAGTCGGCAGATCCGCGAGCTCGAGGCCGCGGGTGGCCTGGCCGGGCAAGGCACGCGGCGCCTGCCGATCGTCGCCCTGACGGGGAACGTGCAGGCGTCCGATCGGGCCGATGTCAGCGACGCCGGCATGGATGAGTTCGTCGCCAAGCCGTTCCGACCGAAGGATCTGCTCGAGGTCGTCGCCAGACTCGCCGGACCCGGCGGTACGCAGTGATCACGCGGGCGGAGCGATCGGGGGATTCTTCGGGGTCAGAGGGGGCGCGGGTCGGGGCTGCGCCACGACCTGAGGCGTGCCGCTGGTGTGGAGTTCCTGGACACCGCTGCTCTTCAGTTCCGAGCCGCGCCAATCCGATGGTCTTCCCCAGGATGGGCGCAAAAGGCGACAAAGGAGCCTGACAATGAGAGTCTGTTCATTGAGAGGCGGGATGGCTGCGATCGTGGGGCTGGTGCTGGCCGGTACGGCTGGTTCCTCGAGCCGGGCTGCGGTGCACGACCCGCAGGAGCCGGTTCGACTGGTCGGCCTTACCGTCGCCAGTCATCTCGCGGCGATCGCCGCCGAACAGAGCGGGACGATCGTCGAGATGCAGGCCAAGGAAGGTGACGAGATCGATGTCGGCGATGTGCTGTTCCAGCTCAGCAGTCGCCTGCAGCAGCTCGAGGTCGATCGTCTGCAGGCTCTGGTCGACTCGGATCTCGAACACGAGAAGGCATCGGCCAGTCTCGACCATGCCAAGAAGCGCGCCGAGCGGGTCGGAGCCCTGATGCAGAAGGAGATCTCGGCCGAGTCGGCTGCGCTCGAGGTCGAACTCGAGTCCGAGCTCGCCAGGCTGTCGCTGGGCAAGGTCGAGTTCGAGCGGACGCTGCTCCAGAACGAGCTGATGCAGGCGCGCGAGAAGCTGGCGCAGCGGACCCTGCGCAGTCCTTTGAAGGGCACCGTGACCCGGCGCTTCAAGCAGCAAGGGGAGACCGCGGACCAGCTCGAACCGGTCGTCGAGGTCATGTCGTTGAACCCCCTGCTGGTGCAGTTCGAGTGTCCCGTGGCTCGAGAGAACATGTTCCCGCTCGGCGGAGTCGTGCGGGTCAGGCCGACCATCGGCGAGCACGAGCCACGCCTGGCGACGATCGTCCATGTCTCGCTGCAGGCGGCCGTGGCGGGGCATACGTTCTCGATTCGTGCCTCGCTGCCCAACGACGATCCGATGTGGCGCGCCGGGTTGAAGATGGAGGTCGAATCCGTGGCTCCGACCCAGGCCAAGCCACCGGGAGGGAAGTAGCCGATGGCCAGAAAGCTGGGCAAAGACGTCATGATGGACAGCCAGGAGAAGCAGCAGCTGCTCGAACAGCTGCAGCTCGCGAAGTCCGTCTCGATGAGCACGGTTCGTGCCTTCTCGGGCGTGGCGGTTCCCGTCACCATTCGGCCGGCGGACTCGATGGCGCGTGAGCGCACGGTCGCCGAGGGCACCACGCGCGAGCTGCACAGCCGCAGCGTCGTGATCGAGGTGACGCGGCCGGTCGCCATCGGCGCGTTCTACGAGATCGAACTCTCCGGCATGTCACTCGGCCTGCCGGTCGTGTTCGGCAGGTGCGACCACATCACGATGCTGGCGGAGGACCGCTTCGAAGCCAGGCTCCAATTCCTGCAGCCAGTGACCCTGCCCGAGCCCGACTGCGAGGACTGAGCTCCACCCCGCCCGACATGTTGGACGACACCGAATTCGTGCTGGACGAACCCACCCCGGGCTGGGTGAGCGTGTCGGCACTGCAATGTCGTCTGCGCGAGCTGTTCGCGAGCAAGTCGACGCATCGGGCGGCGGCGTCCGCGCTGCAGGAGATCGGCGCCCTGCTGGGCGCGGACTACGCGGTCATGCACGCCCGGGTCGGCTTCCAACCGGTGTCGGAGGAATGGTCGCACCCCGACTTCGCGCTGCGAGAGAGCCTGCGCGAGCAGGTCAACATCGCGATGATGGCAGCCCTGGAGGCCGACGAGCCACGATGCATCAGGATCGGTTCCGACTCCGGCGACATCGCCCTGACCGCCGCCGTGATCTACGGCGCCGACGCCGAGCAGGCCGGCAGCGTCGGCCTGCTGTTCCGCGATTGCGATCGCGCGCACGCCTTCGAGGCGATGTCCCAGCTCGAGTCGTTGGTCGGTTTCCTGGCGCTCCTGCTGTCGCAGGTTGGCACGACGACCACCGCCAAGAGCGCCCCCGAGCTCCTGGGACCGGAGGAGTCGACGAACCCGTTGCGGCTGCTGTTGCAGCTGGTGAGCGAACTCGGCTCGCGCTACGGGCTCGACCAGATCGCCGTCGGCCTGGTCGACGGCTGCCGGGTGCGGGTGGCCCTGGTCAACAACGAGCTCGACCTGCGGCCGTCGAACCCTGGCGTGAAGCTCATCCGGGATGCGATGTGCGAGTGTCTCGATGTGGCGGCGCCCATCAGGGTCGGCGGCGGCGCGCGCGGGCCGGAGTTCAGATTGCACGAGGCCTGGCGGCGGAGTCGCGGCGATGGCGTCGTCGCCAGCGTGCCGCTGACGATCGAGGGTGACACGATCGCGGTCATCGCCATGGCGTCGGCCAACGACGGTGCGTTGGGCGACGACACGCTGCGCGCCATCGCGCAGGAATTCGAGAGCTACGCCCAGCTGCTGCCGATGGCCCGAATGGCGACGCGTAGCCTGGCCCGGCACGGCAAGGATGTCCTGGCGGGCGGATGGCGTCGGTTGACGGGGAGTCGGCATCGGTTCGCGATCGTGAGCACGCTGTTGCTGTCCCTGGCCGGGTGGTTGGCGTTCGGTTCGCTCCACTACAGACTGACCGTCCCGTGCGTCGTTGCCGCCATGGATCGCCGCATCATCTCGTGCCCGCGTGACGGGGTGCTCGCCGAGCTCTACGTGCGACCCGGCGATCAGGTGATTCGCGGGCAGCTGCTCGCCGAGCTGGACAGTCATGACGATCAGCTGACCAAGGCCGAGCTCGAGGCCGAAGTCGCCTCGATCGAGGCCCAGATCGATGTCGCACTCGGCGAATACGACAGCGGCAAGCTGCGGGTGCTGGAAGCGCAACGCGACGGGGTGATGGCCAGGATCGAGGTCGCGACCACGCGCATCGAATACGCGCACATCCGCGCCCCGCGCGACGGTGTCATCCTGGTCGGCGAGTTGCGCGAGAAGCTCGGCGCCCGGCTGCCGATGGGCGAGACGCTGTTCGAGCTGGCGAGGTACGACGGCGCGATGGTGAGGATGTCCGTGCCCGAACAGCTCGTGATGGCGGCGCGCGAGGCCCAGCACCTCGAGTTCGTCGCGACCGCCACTCCGGACACGCCGCACGTGCTGCGCGCGTTCACGATGGCGCCGGCGAGCAGCACGGAGGAGGGCAAGAACGTGTTCGTGGCCGAGGCCGAGCTGGCCGAGACCATCGAAGGCCTGCCGCCGGGCGTCGAGGGGTTCGCGCTGCTGGATGTCGGCCCGCGCAATGCGACCTGGGTGCTGACCCACCGCATCTTCGATTGGCTCCACCTCAACTTCTGGCTCTAGGAGTGCGGCGACCATGACTGCGACTGCGACACCTGCGGGAGCACCGGGCGCAGCGGGCGCTCCGGGCGCGGCGCTGTCGCAACAGCTGGGCAAGGTCGTCGTCGGCACGCGGCATGATCTGGTCGTCACCCGCCAGATGGCGCGCGGCAGCCCGCGCTACGTCGTGCACGACCCGGTCGCGTTCTGCAACCACGCGCTGTCGGCGATCGAGTACCACATCTTCTGTGCGATCGGGGCGAGTCGGACGCTGTCCGAGTCGTTCGCCGAACTCGTCGCCGACGATGTCCTCTCGCCGGACGACTCCGATGAGTTCTACGAGTTCGTCCTGGGGCTGCACGGCATGGGGTTGATGGTCGTCCCCGGCATGCCACCGGATCGCGTCTGGCAACGCCACGGCGAGCGCAGCAGGGCCCGACGCCGCGGATTCCTGAACTACCTCGTCAGCCTGCGCATCTCGATCGGCAGCCCTGATCGTCTGCTGCAGCGGTTCCTGCCATGGGTGGCCTGGCTGTACTCGAAGGCCGGCCTGGCCTTGTGGTGTGGCCTGCTCGCGGCCGTGATCTGGCAGTGCGGCGGGCGGCTCGGCGAGCTGTTCGGCAATGTCTCGGGCCTGCTGGCGTTGCGCAATCTGCCGATCCTCTGGTGCTCGCTCGTCGGCCTGAAGGCGCTGCACGAGCTCGGCCACGGTTTCGCCCTGAAGCGGTTCGGCGGCGCCGTCCCCGACTGCGGCATCGTCTTCGTCTTCATGACGCCGTGTGCGTACGTCGACGCGAACTCGTCGTGGACGTTCTCGAGCCGGTGGCCACGCATCGTCGTCGGCCTCGGCGGCATGTACGTCGAGACCATGGTGGCGTTCGTCTTCGCGTTGATCTGGTCGGGAACGCAGCCGGGCCTGTTGCACGACGTGGCGCAGAACGTGGTCATCCTGGCGAGCGTCACGACGGTGCTGATCAACATCAACCCGCTGATCAAGTTCGATGGCTACTTCGTCTTCTCGGATCTGATCGGGGTCTTCAACCTGCAGGAACGCGCCAGTCGCGCGCTGCGGGGCACCGCCGAGCGGATCTTCCTCGGGCTGCCGTCGGCCGAGAGCGACAGCACGATTCTCGAGCGCTTCCTGATCATCCTGTACGCCCCCGCCGTCTTCGTCTACCGCATCTCGCTCGCCTTCGGCATCACCTCCCTGATGTTGACCAGCTGGCCTACCATCGGCGTGCCGCTCGGGCTCGCGTTCGGCTGGATGATGATCCTCTCGCCGATGTGGAAGCTGGTGCGCTACCTGTGGGTCGGCGAGCGAACCGAGCCGGTGCGACTCCGGGCCCGGATGGTCGCCGTGGGCGGATCCCTGATGCTGGCGGTGCTGGCCGCGCTGCTGCCCGTCTCGCGCAGCATCGTCGTTCCCGGCGTGCTGGATCCTGGCGTGCGGCGCTACGTCCGCGCCCCGAGCTCGTCCTTCGTCGAGCGCGTCGAGGTTTCCGACGGGCAGGTCGTCGACGCCGGAGCATGCCTGTGCCGGCTCGCCGATCCTCAGCTCGCCGAGCGGCTGGAGTCGATCGAGAGCGAACTGCTGTCGGCGCGGGTCGAGCACGACGCGACCGAGATCGTCGAGCCGACCGTGGCGGCGACGCTGGCGGCGCGGATCGACTTCCTCGAGAAGCGCGCCGCCGAGCTGCGTGCCCGGTCCGAGTCGTTGTTGCTGCGCGTGCCCGAGCGGGGGACCGTCGTCGGCGCCTCATCGTTGCTGGAAGGTCGCTTCGTGCACGAGGGTGACGAGTTGATGCAGGTGCACTCGGAGCACCGGTTCCTCCGAGTCGTGCTGACGGATCGCGAGTTCACGCGGGCCCGCCTCGAGATCGGCAGTCGGGCCGAGCTGCGCTGGAACAGCGTCCCGTCGGGATCGGTATCGGGAGAGGTCTGCGAGATCCGACGCTCGGCCTCACGGTGGCGGGTGCCGGTCGAGCTCACGATCGCGGCGGGTGGCGAGATCTACGCCCGCGGCAACGGCGTCGAGGTGCAGACCGAACACCCCTATCTCCACGTCTTCATGAAGATCGACGCGGTGCCGATCGGCGCCGCGGGCAGCGGGCTCACGGCGCAGGTGCGCTTCGACGCTCGCGAGGAGACGCTGGGGGGCTGGATGAAGCGGCGACTCCTGACGTTCCTCTACAACTGGCGCAGCAGCTGATCGACCGGCGGCGCTGACCGACGGGGCGGCGGCTCACCGGGTCCTCACCTCCACCGGACGCGAGAACACCAGCCGATCGCTGCCGAACGCGAGCCGATCGGTACCGAGCACCTGGAACCTCAGATCGACCCCGGCCGGAACCAGGGGGAACGAGACCACGTGCTGCGTGGCCGCCGGCTGGCACGGCAGATCAGGACGATAGTGGGCGTCGATCATGGAGCCCATGGCAATCGGCGCAGCCAGGGTCCAGGTCGCGAGCATGCCCTCGATTCCCGGCACCTGGAGGCAGCCCGGAGCGGCGTAGCCGACGAACAACACGTACGACGTCATCGGCGCCGTGGAGACGTCGACGATCATGCGCTCGTAGCTGGAGACGAGCGTGTAGTTGGGCTGACACTCGAAAGGCTGGCAGAAGTTGCCGCAGGTTCCGATCGCCGTGGTGACGCACATCGAGACCTGGCTGAAGTCGTTGCCGTTCTGGCTGGTGGCTGCCTGCTGCAGTGCCGTGCCGGCGAGGATGGCGACGAGCAGGTGTCTGACCTTCATGATTGCTCCTTGGTTGGAAAGCCCCGAACGCCGAGGCCACCTCCATTCGCCGGAACGACGCGTTTCTGGGCGGCAATGGCAGGATTCTGTTGGCGTCGATGTGGTCACTCTGTGGAGTTCGTTTCCGCCCTTCTGGGGGCTCTGGTGCGATCTCGCATGGCCTACGATTGCGGGCCTGCTCGAGATGACCGTGCAAACTGAAGAGCTGGCTGCGAATCCGACGGACGCGGAGTGGCCGCTGGTCGAGGCCGTCGTCGCGCGCGATCGCGGCGCCGCGGAGGCGTTCTGCCGCCGCTACGAACCGGTGTTGCGGCGCTACTTCGAGTCGCGCTGGCGCGGCAGCCCGTTGCACGGTCAGCTGCAGGACGCCGCTCACGAGGCGGTCTTCGAGTGCCTGCGGCCCGGCGGCGCGCTGACGCGGTTGGATCGGCAGCGATGTCCGGGTCTCGAGGCATTCCTGCGCGGCGTCGCCCGCAACGTCGCGGCTCGCGTCGAACGGCGAGAGGCGCGCCATTCGGCTCGCTGGCGCGGTGATGCGACGAAGATCGCCGGGCTCGTCGATGGCGAGGGCGACCTGCCGGAGCACCTCGGGCGGGCATCTCTCGGCAGTGCCGTGCGCGATGCCGTCGCGGCTCTCGACGACGAGCCGGCCGCGGCCGACCACAGCCTCGGCGAGCTGGTCCGGCTGCACTTCCGCGAGGGCCTGGCGGTACGCGAGATCGCGGCCAGGTGGGGGCTGCCGGCCGATACGGTGCACGAGCTGCGTCGCTGCGCCTGTCAGAAGCTGCGCCGCCGGCTGGCGCGCATCGGCGCCGATTACGTTCGGCGGCCGATGGAAACGTCGGCGCCGGACCGCGACGGGTTGCCTACGGCAGCTCGCGGAGCATGAAGTTGCGGAACTCGACGTGCGCGCCCTCGGCTTCGAGGGCGAGATAGCCGGTCGCCGGCGCGCACTTCGTGCCGCCGTTCACCTCCACGCCGTTGACCCAGAGCCGCACCTCGCCGTTGATGGCGCGGACGTAGTAGTGGTTCCATTCGCCGGCCGCGCGGGTGAGGCGCTGCGTCGGGAAGCTGCGCTTGCTGTCGGGCTTGCCGACTGCGTAGGTCGAACCGTCGTCGTCGGTGTATTCGATCCGGGGCGTGAACGCGGTCATCGTCGAGGCCCCGACCGGAAACACGTCGCCGTGGCTGGTGAACCAATCGGAGTGCGCGCCCTTCGACCGCAGCCAGTTCTCCTCGTAGCCGAGGTCCAGCACCTGGACCTCGATACCGCTGCGCGGCAACGTGCCGGGCGGCAGGTCGGTGAACGCCGCTTCCGGGCACCATAGGAAGATGCCCGAGTTGCCGGCGTGTTCGTGGTGCTTCCACTCGACCACCATCTCGAAGTTCGTCAGCATCTTCTTGGTGCGGGCGCCGCCGTTGGGCTTGCCGCTGCAGACGATGACGCCATCGACCTCGGTCCAGGTTTCGTCGGTGCCGTTGACGTTGACGAAGTCGGCGACGCCGAATCGGGTCCAGCCGTCGCCTGAGATCCATGCCTTCTCGAGCGGCGGGGTGAGCCGGATGAAGAGGGGCGAGAGGCAGAGGGCCGACAGTGCGAGCCGGGTGCGGAGGCGTGTGGTTGGCATGCCGCGGATCCTACCCCCGCCGGCCCCGGGCTCAGCGCCGGGTCAGCATCACACCGCTGAAACCAAGGCGCCGGACCTCGCGTGACTCGTAGCGCTGCGGGACGTGATCGCGCCAGAACGCGCGCAGCTGCAGGTCGTCGACCGTGGCGAAGAACTCCGCCGAGCTGGCGCTGAGGACCGGCACCATGCCGCCACGCATCAGGGTGTCGTGCCAGCCGTCGAACCACTGCGCGAACGACAGCGCGCTGTCGGTCCGATCCACGTAGGCGCCGATCACCATGCGCAGGTCGATCGCCATCAAGCCCCGGACCGCGGTGCGGGCGCCGTCCATCTCGGCCTGTGTGGACACGACCAGGGCGATGCGTTGCTCGCCGTTGAGCTGCTCGATGCCGGCGCCGAAATCGGGCGGCACCGGGTCGTACCATCCCGGCGACACGGCGAGCACGGTGAGCACGGCGCTGGCGACGATCGCCAGCCGGAATCCGCGCGCGGTCACGAACCATGCCGTCGCCAGCACGGCGGCGGGGGCCAGCGCGATCAGGTAGGCCCCGCGCTCGTTGATGTCGTGAAAGCCCAGCAGCAGCACGTTGAGCGGCAGGTGCAGCGCGAGCATCGCCAGGGCCGCGAGCGCCCATGGACGGGAGTTCGCGGCGCACAGGGCGAGGAACGTGCCGATCGACCACGGCAGGTAGGCGAGGATCCACTCGCGCCACAACACGGTCGGTGCGGTGAACGGCGCGAAGGTCTGCCAACGTTCCTCGAGATGGCCGACCGCATCGGCGGTCTGACTGCCGGCGCCGCTCGCCAGCAGCAGCGACAGCAGCAGCGCGATCGCGGCATGCGTCGCCAGCATCGCCGCGCCGTGCCGGGTGCGGCCGGACTGTGGCAGGCGGCGCAACAGCAACGCGGTCAGCAGCAGCGATGGCGAGATCAGGTGGCCGAACGAGTGGATCGCGCCGGCGATGGCGGCGGCCACACCGATCGCGGCAGCGCGGAGCGCGGTGGGGCGCTGGAGCCAGCGGGCGAAGGCCCACCAGCAGGCGCCGGCGCCGGCGAAGAAGACGCCCGGGATCTCCGCCGAGGTGGCGTAGTAGAAGCAGGCGGGGGTGACGAAGACGGCGATCGTCGCGGCGAGCGGAGTCCGCGCGTGGCTCGGCATCATCTCGTGAAAGGCGCGATGCAGAAACACGAGCCCGAGCGCCGTACCCAGCGCCGAGGCGACGCGCAGCGCGAGATAGCCGCCGCCGCCGAAGGGTTCGATCACGCCATAGACGAGGCCGCACAGGTGCAGGTAGGCGGCATGGCGGGCGTAGTTGCCGAGGTCGTGGCTCTCGATCCAGACGACGAACGTGTTGCCGTCGACGCCGTGCAGCGTGCGTTGGGGCAGCAGCAGGCAGAGCAGCAGGGCCGCCGTGAAGATCGCGATGCCGCGCATGGCGCAGAGGCTATTGGGGCGATGCCGAAGTTCGCCACCAATCTCGCGGCTGCGCGGCTCGCTGCGCCCGGTCGGTCAGCGCACGTAGCGGTTGACCTCGACGGCCCAACTCGTCGCCTTGCGCCAGAGTTCGACGCCGTCCTGGTCGAATTCGCGCACCTGGGTGTTCTCGGCGATGATCGTGTTGCCGTTCGGCAATCGGTCGGCGTCGCTCGGTGAGCTGAGGCCACGCAGGGTCCAGACGGTCTTGCCGGCCTTGTCGATCTCGCGCACCTCGCCCTTGTTGCGCAGTGTCACCAGGGTGTTGCCGTTGGGCAGGCGGTCGGCGTCATGGATGTTGGGCAGGCACTCGGCCTGCCAGACGACCTTGCCGTTCGGATCCACCTCGAGGGCGGAGTCCGAGATGACGTCGGCGATCAGGGTGTTGCCGTTCGCCAACCGGTCGACGTCGAACGGCCGGATGTCGCGCCCGACGCCGTCGCCGTAGGACCAGACGATCTCGCCGCCCCGCCCGCTCTCGCGATCGGGCTTCACCTCGATGACGCGGCCGCCGAAGGTGTCGGCGATCAGGACGTTGCCGTTCGGCAGCATGTCGGCGTCGTAGGGATTCTTGAGGCCCTCGTAGACCCAGACCGCCTTGCCGTTGCGGGTCACCTCCTGCACGCGGCTCACCGAGAACTCGGTGATCAGCAGGTTGCCGTTGGCGAGCCCCTCGACGTCCCAGGCGCCGAAGACGTCGTCCAGGACGAACACCTCCTTGCCGTTCCGGTCGACCTCGACGATCCGGTTGTCGCTGTAGTCGGCGATCAGCGTCGTGATCACCTTCGGCTCCTGCTTCTTCGGCTCCTGCTTCCCGGGTCCCTGGTCCACCGGCTCCTGATCGGTCGGATCCTGCAACGGCACGATCGCGCTCGGCTCGCCGCCGCCTGCGCCGCCCGCTCCGCTGTGGCGGAGCCAGGCCACGCCGCCGACGACCCCGAGTCCCAGCAGCACGACTGCCGCGGCCAGCCACGCGTGTCGGCGGCCGAGCTGGAGGACCGGCGCCGGAGCGGTATGGATGGCGTCGAGGATGCGATCGGCGAGTCCCGGCGCCGGCAGCACGCCGGCGGCCTCATGGAGCAAGGCGTCGAGTTGAAGTCCGCGGGCGCGGTCGAGAAAGGGGTCGTCAGTCGTCATGGTGTCTCCGATTCAGGCAGTCGCGCAGCTGCTGGCGCGCGCGCTGCATCAGGGTCTTGATGCCGTTCTCCTGCATGCCGAGCTCGGCGGCGAGGGCGGCGCGGCTCGCGGGTTCGTCGCCGCCGAGGCCATAGCAGCGCCGCACGGCGGTGGCCGTCCGGGGCGCCAGCCTGGCCAGGCAATTGCGCAGGGCATCGAGCAGGGCATCGCCGCCGTCGTGGGCGCAGTCTCGTTGCCAGAGCTCGTCCACGGCATCGGCCAGCAGCACCGCCCGTCGGTCTTCGCGGCGACGGCGCAGGAACAGGAAGCGCGCCGAACGGCGCAGGAACGTGGCCGTCGCGGCGGCCTCGAGCCCGAGGGCGCCCTTCTGGGCGGCGAGGACGAAGCACTCCTGCACGAGGTCGTCGGCCTCGTCGGCCGAGGCGCCGTGCATGCGCAGGTAGCGCCAGACCGAACCGAGGTGCGCGCGGACGACGGACTCGGCCCGCGATGCCGCGGTGTCCGGTGAGCCGGCCGTGTTCAGCGATTCTGCGATGTCCAGTGCCAACGTGGTCACACGGACTTCAGTGCCCGCGCCGTCACCAGGGTATTCGACAATCCGTGCAATCCGCTACGCTCGGCCCCGTGCCCGAGACCGTCCGCCGCCGAAAGCGCCGCCTTGCCAAGCTCCTGCTCGCCGGCGCGACCCTGTCGTTCTGCCTGATCGTCGGCGAAGGGGTCGTCCGCGTCGTCGCCGGCTACCGGTTGTTCGGTCTGCGGCTCGAAGAGGTGA
>JAGQRA010000634.1 GCA_020425885.1 Planctomycetota bacterium
CGATCCGCGCACCGCAATCGGCCCCTGCAGAAGGGGCGGGCGGTGGGGTGGGAGCCTGCGAGGGGATTCGGTCCCGCATCGAGTCATTGAAGACCCCGGGCTCGACCGGGGCCAGCGGGCCGGTGCTGCGACCGGCGAACGCCTCGTCTCAGGCCTTGCGGCGGCGCCGCCGATGCGACGCGCCGGCGATCCCGGCGAGACCGGTGCCGAACAGCAGCAGGGTGCCCGGTTCGGGAACCGGGGAGCCGGCTTCCGGGCGTCCGGTGCCTTCACCCGGGGCCGGAGCCTGCGCGAGTCCGGCGCCCTGTCCTCTGCCGCCTGAGCCGCCATTGAGGTTGCCGTTGCCGCCGGAGGAGCCGTTGCCGATCGTGCTGTTCGAGGTCGAGCCGCTGCCGGATCCGCTGCCGGCAGCCGTCAGGCCGCCAGGGTTGTTGGTGTTGGAGTCCGCTCCACCGCTCGAGACGGGTGAGTCCAGGAGTTGGGTGTCGGGACCGTTGATCGGAGCGGCCGGACCATTGGTCGCGACCAGGGTGCCGCCCTTGTCCGCGCAGCCCACAAGGGCGAGCGGGAGCAGGAGCATCGTCTTCAGCAGTAGGTTGGGCATGGGTGCAAGGTGTCGGCTCGGGCAAGCCTGCGCTGGTTGAGAGCAATCGCCATGCCGAGTGCCGTGCCGTTCACGAAAGCAATTCCAGGAACGGAGTTGGGTGCCGCAAAGCGCGGTTGCCATCGCCTTTCGTGGCTCCGCCCGATCCTGACGGTTGCTCTCGGCCCGGACGCCAAACGGGAAGCCGACAGGAGTTGCGGGGCCCCGTGAGTGCATTTCGTCAGACGGTTCAGACGGCTTTTCCACTCGGAGCTCCCACTGCGTTGGATGAATGCGCGGCATCATGGCTGAGTTTCGGTGGGGCAAATGTCACCGTCGGCAAGTGGCGGCAATCCGACGGCGTCGCGTCGAAAAGACGGCGGTAGTAGTGCTCATCGAAGAGAGGAGAAGAAGTGGAGCTTGTGGTCGGGCAAGGCGATCACGACGCCGTCGCGCCAAGGCAGCAAGGTCGTGGCGCGCTTGCCGCCCGGGAGGCAATAGAGACCTCGCCCGGTGGCGAGATCGAGGACCTGCACTTCGCCGTTCTCGGTCGGGACCAGGATCCGGTTGCCGACGCGTAGAGGGTTGCCGATGCACTCGCCATCCACGATCGGTTCCTCGTGCAACCTGCGGCCATCCGCCAACGACAGTCGCAGGACGTTGTGGCGGGCAACCAGAACGACCGCGTCGTGGGCGAGCATCGGCGGCGTCAGGATCAGCGCCGGCTCGTCCTGTTGCCAGCGTTGCACGCCGGTCGCGAGGTCGAGGCATTGGACATGCCCTTCGTCGTCGACGATCACGACGGTGTCGCCGTCGACCGCGACGGTGCGCTCGCCGACCCGCGGCAGCTCGATCCGCCACTTCGCGGTGAAGTCGGCGAGCGAGCAGGCCACTGCAGTCGTTGCCGTCGCCGCGATGACCAGACCCGGAGCCGTGGCCAGGCATGCCTTGCGGCTGCCTCCGAGCTCGAAGGTGCGGACCTTCCGGGTGCCGAGATCGACACCGCAGAGGCGATCGTCGGTCGTGGCCAGGATGACCTGATCGCCGGCCTGGATCGGGGCCACCTGGGTCGGCAACCCCGGCAGCGTCCAGAGGCACTTCCCGCTCCTGCTGTCGAGGGCCCGCAGCTCACCGTCCAGGGAAGAGAACACGGCAAGCGTGCCGTGGCGCATGACCCGGCTCAGCAGGCCGGAGAGGTCGCCAGATCGGTAGCTCCAGATGGCGTCGCCGTCGATCGTTCCCCGTGCCGTCACACAGCCGGCGCGGTCGACGATGTAGGTGATGTCGTCGGCGTCGACGACGGGAGCCGCGTCGACCACCGTGTCGTGTTCGATCGTGATCTCCGGCGGCAGCTGCAGACGCAGCAGCTGGACGCCGTCATCGCCCCAGCGAACTTCCGACTCGAGATTGAGGAAGCCCTCGGCTGCCACGGACAGGCGATTGCGGGCCGCCGGGATGCAGGCGATCGTGCACGGCGTGCGACCGACCAGCTTGCCGTTGCAGCTGAGAACCGCGCCGGCGGGTTGCGATTCGATGCGGAGTGGCAGCAGCACGATCTGCTGGAACGGGATGTCGGGGAACGACAGTTCCAGGGCGCTCAGCTGCTGGCGTGCGGCCTGGAAGTCGCCGCCCGCCGTGGCCTTGCCGAGCTCGTCCATCAGCTTGGCGATGGTCGCGTTCCTGGTGACGTGATCGCGGAACATGGCACGCAGGTCCGGGTCGGCGCCCTGCACCTTCTCGAGCTGGCGGAACAGCTCCAGCGAACCCTTGAAGTCGTGCGCGGCCTCACGCCGTAGCGCCTCCTTGAACACCGGGTCGAACTCGCGCTGGCTGTCGTTCCGCTGCAACGCCACGGTGTAGGCCTCGGCCAGGGTCTGGCCCCTGGCGAAGGTGTCCCTGGTCTCGCTGATGACATTGCGGATCCGCTCCCGCATCTCCTCGCTCAGGTAGTCCGGCAGGATGTCGCTGGCCAATGCCGCCGCGAACTGCTCGACCAGGTTGCGGAGTTCGGGCGGGCAGAGGCGCTGGAGGTCGGACAGCGCGCTGACCAGCTGTCGTCGATCGAGCAGGTCGTTCGGCGGCTCGGGGAGCTTCGTCGTCATGCTCTGGGCGACCGACGAGATCTCCAGCAGCATCGACTCCAGCC
>JAGQRA010000635.1 GCA_020425885.1 Planctomycetota bacterium
AACAAGACCATCGGTCAGCCGTGTGCGGGAAAACCGCATGCACGGTTGGATAGGGGGGCTTGGTTGCCGCGGGATTGCTTCTTCAACAAGACCAGGTAACCAAGCTCTACCAATGCCCACGTCCTGCTGCGACCCGAAGGCCGGCCGGTGAACTGGCTCGCGCACCTGCGGCTCGCGCCGCCTGATCCGTTGTTGCGGATCGGCAATCTGTGCGGCGACTTCGTCCGCGGCGTCGACCTCGCCGAGTTGCATCCGATGATCCGGCGCGGCGTCGAGCAGCACCGCGCGCTCGATGCCTTCGTCGACGCCCACGCGGTGATGCGGCGGAGCCGCCGGCGGCTGCAGTCGCACCGCTACGCCGGCGTGCTGGTCGACGTCTGCTACGACCACTTCCTCGCGCGCGATTGGCACGAGCTCGGTGACGGGCGCCCGCTGCGCGAGTTCGCCGCCGAGGTCCACGCGCAGCTCGACGCCCATGCCGCCCTGCTGCCACCGCGACTGCGGCAGGCGTTGCCGTTCATGCGGGCCGAAGGCTGGCTCGCGAGCTACGCCGAACTCGACGGCGTCGACCGCATCTTCGCCCGCATGAGCGGTCGCTCGCCGCGCCGGCGCCCGCTGCTGCAAGGTGGCGAGCTGCTGCGCCGACACTACGCCGAACTCGGCGCCGACTTCGCCGCGCTGTGGCCCGAGCTGCTGCTGCGGGTCGGCTGACGGCGCCCGGCGGGCGTCAGCTGCCCCAGACCTCGCGCAGCAACGCCGTCATGGCCAGGAACGCGCGCGCGCTGCTGCGTTCGTTGTAGCGGGCGCCGTCCGAAGCGGCCGAGGGGTCGGTGAAGCTGTGCACGGTGCCGCTGAACTGCAGGAGCTGCCAGTCGACTTCGGTCGCGGTCATCGCGGTGATGAACGCCTGGACGTCGGCCTGCTTGACGTACGGATCGTCGGCGCCGTGGCAGACCAGGACCTTGGCCCGGGTCTTGCCCGCGTCCTTGGCGAGGGTCGGCGAGGCGAGGTCGCCATGGAACGAGACGATGGCATCGAGGGCGGCGCCGGCACGGCCGAGTTCGAGCACGGTGCCGCCGCCGAAGCAGAAGCCGATTGCCGCCACCTTGGTCGCGTCGAGACCGAGGGCCGGGCCCTTGGCGCGGAAGACCTCGAGCGCCTTGCCGGCGCGGGCGCGCATCATGGTACGGTCGCCGCGCACCTTGCCCGCGGCGGCCGCGGCCTCCTGCCCGTTCGTCGGTCGCGTGCCGGTGCCGTACATGTCGACCATCATCACGAGGTAGCCGCCGGCGGCGATGCGCTTGGCCTTGTCGAGCGAGTCGGGGGTCGGGCCCATCCAGTTCGGCACCATGAGGATGCCGGGCATGTGCTTGTCGGGTGTGCCGTGGTGCACGATGACGCTCTCGAAGGTGGTGCCGTCGAGTTCGTAGCGGACCGTCTCGGTGCCCGTCGGCGCGTTGGCGGTCTGGGCCTGGGTGGAGGAGAACATGGCTGTGGCCGCGATGCAGGCGGCGAAGAACCTCGCGATCATGACGGGACGTTAGTCCGGAGCCGGGGCGAACGCACCGCCCGACGAAGCAATCGTGCGCGTGCCGAGACGGTCGACTCAGCGGTTGGGCAAGTGCGCGGCCACGGCTGCATTCGCCGCTTCCCAGCACGAGGCCGGCACGCAATCGTGCCAGGCGACGACGAGGACCCTGCCACCGCGGTGAACCCGCGCGCGGCCGAGGCCCGCGTTGTGAGCCCAGATCCGGCGCAGCGCCACCTCGAGGCGGTCGGCGTCCGCTGCGGAGCTGGCCTCCAGACCGTACAGGCCGAGCTCGATTCCGCCGAGGTAGTGAACGTAGAGAGCGTAGAGCGCGGCGCGGATCCCCTCACCGGTGAGTCGACCTTGCGATGCGCTGTGGGCGATGGCCGCGACGAAGGTCGTATCGGTGGAGAGCTGCGGGTTGTCGAGCACCACGGATTGGGGCACATGGAGGTGACGAGTTGGCTCGATCTGGCGCACGGCCAGCGCGAAGTGCAGATCCGGTCCGTCGAGGGACGAGCGGCTGCAGGCCACTCGTCGTGCAGGCGGCGAGGAGGTAGCCGAGCTGGCCGGCGATGAGTGTCCGAGCGCTCATCCTGCGACGATAGCGAGCATGGTCCGCCGGCGCGGGTAGTTTGGATGCCATGTTGCGATTCGTCCCCGGTGCCCTCGCTCTTGCTCTCGGAGCGCCGCTGCCGTTGCTCGCGCAGACGCCGGTGCCGACGCCGGCGCCGGTGCTGCTGCACCTGAGCACGTTCGGACCCGCCACCTGGCGCGTGCGCGTCGGCCCGACCAACCTCGGTTCGATGTTGGCGTCGCGGGGCGCCGTGGCCATCTGGCGGTCGTTGGTTGACCGCCTCGACGCGATCGCGCGCGAGGCGAGCGAAGACGATGCGACGTTCGCTGCCGAACGCGCCCACCTGCTCGACTACGGCGGCGCGATCCACGTCGTCGCCTGGCTGGACCAGGCCGAGGATGCGCTGCACGTGCCCCGTTGGTCGGCGGCGTTGATCGTCGAGCCCGATGGGCACACTGACCTGGTGACGATGGCCGACCGCTGCCGGCATTGGCTCGCCAAGGCAGAGGCATCGGCCAGACGGCCATGGCGCGAGATGGGCCTGTCGCCGCCGCGCCTCGTCGGCGATCGTCTGATCGCCGTGCTGGCGAATCCGGAGGACGCGGACGCCGCCATGCAACGCGCCACGGCCTTCGCCTGCGAGCCGCTCGTGCACCCGGCCGTGCTGCGCCTGCGGGTCGAGTTGCCGACGGCCCTCGGGCTCGCGCACGATCGCGCTGCCGAGCGCGGATTGCTCGCGGCCTTGCTCGGACCGGCCACGCGGCGCCTCACGTTCGCCATCGGCAGTGTCGGCCCGCGACTGGCCGTCGATCTGTCGTGCGACTTCGAGGTCGGGGATCGCGGCATCCTGGAGGGCCTGTATCCGGCCGTCTCGGGCGTGCCTGATCTCGACCACCTGGTGCCGGACGGCATCGCGACGCGCTTCGCCTGGCGGGTCGACCTGCCGTTGATCTGGCAGAGCTGGATCCGGGCCGAGGCCGTGGCCGGCGAACGCGAACCGGCGGCGCTGCGCGAACGCTACGAGACCGCGCACGGCCGTGACCTGGCCGACGATGTGCTGTCGCTGCTCGCGACCGAGGCGATGGTGCTCTGGCGCAGCGCCGACGTCCAGGCCGCGAGCCCGACGCCGTTCGCCAACGCCTGCCTCGTGGTGCCGGTGCGCGACGAGCAGGCGCTGATCGAGCAAGTGCGGGAGCTGCTGCGGCGGTCGGGCGAGCTGGCGACCGAAGACGAGGACGGGGTGTTCTACGGCGAGACTCCACTGCTGCGGATCGCGATCGGCCACGGCACCGCCTGCCTGACGTTCGATCGCCTCGGCGACGCTCTGCGCGATGCCGTGCTCGCGCGCGCGGCCCGACCGCAGCGGGCACGACCGGCACCTGAACTCCCGGCCGGTGCGCCACCGGATTGCAGCGGTCGCGGCAGCCTTGATGTGGCGACGCTCGTCAATCGCGATCTCGAAGGCCAGATGCAGTGGCTGGCGTGGTTGTCCGGCCGGCTGCAGCTGGCACGGTCCGCCGCGCGGATCGCCAAGGAGGCCCGCCGCTGGCTGCCGCTCTTGCGCGAGCATCGCCTCGACGAGGCGACCACCGTGAGCGCAAGCACCGAGTCGGCCTGGCTGCTGCGCGTCCTGTGGTGAGCACCGGCGTGCGCGCGACCTCACTCGCCGCGACGCGCAGCCGGCACGCGGATCCCCATCAACTCGCGTTGCCAGAACGTTCCACTGCGCCGCGCAGCCGCCGGTGCGAACTGGAAACGGCACACGGCCACGCGCACCTGTTCGGGTGGTGACGGCGCGAAGGGCACGTCGGCGAACAGCGCCTCGACGCTCGGTTCGCCCGCCAGCAGCCGTTGCTGCAACGCGCGCAACCAGCCGTCCTGGTTGGGCAGACAGAACGGCGCCAGCCACAGCCGGAAGCCGAGGTAGTCGTGGTAGGGAGCGAACCAGATCGGGGCGTGGTCGACGGCGGTCGGCAGGTGTCGAGGTCGATAGTCGAGCCAGTTCTCGCCGTCGCGACTGCCCTGCACGACGAGGCCGAGGCGTTCGTCCGGCATCACGCAGAACATCACGTAGCCGCCGGCGAGGTGGAGCGGCGCGATGGCGTGGGCGGCGGCATCGGCGGTCGGCGAGAACCTGGCGAGCGGTTGCTGGAAGGCGGCCAGCGTCGGGCGGATCGTCGCGGCTACGAGCGCCGTGAAGGTGATGGCCGCGGCGGCGCGGCGCCATGGTCGCGGCGGCGGCGGCGCGGCCGGAGGTTGCCGTTCCCGACGCCAGCGGGCGGGCAACAGGCGGCGCAGCGAGGCATCGTCCCAGAGCAGCAGCAGCAGGCCGACGGTGAGCAACTGGAAGCCGCGAATGTTGCAGACCAGCTGGATGCCGAACATCAAGGCGATGCCGATCGCGGCCGCGATGCGGCGCGGCCACCCCGGCACGAAGAACAGCGGTGGGCAGATCAGTTCGCAGCCGAGCGTGAAGCCGGTGATCAACGCGATCGGCAGCGGTCCGAGATCGTGGAACCACGCCGCGGCGGGCGTCGGGTGCGGCATCGTGACGAGGAACTGCCCGATCGCCGTGAGCTCGAGCCACGGCGGGTGGAACAGGACCTTCGCCAGTCCGGGGCCGAACAACAGCCGGAACAAGAGCCAGATCACCAGCCAGTGGACCCAACGCGGCAGCGGTGGCGGTCGCTGCCAGGGCCAGCGCACGGCCGGGGCGATGAAGATGGCGAGGAAGACGGTCTCGGTCTGCAGGTCGTCGAACGGGAAGTTGAACCAGCGCACGATGCCGCCGTCGATGGCGCGGAACGACAGCCAGGCGATGTAGGCGGTGATGCAGCACCAGCGCGGTGCGATGCCGAAGAACAACAGGGCGGCGGCCGCGAGGCCGAGCAGCGCGACGACGAGGACGAACCACTCCGCGCTCGACAACCAGAACAGCGACGGCGCCTGCCAGTACGCGGCCGCGCCGTGATCGTGTTGCCACTGCGCCATGATCTCGCGCAGCGGCGTGATGCCGTTCTCGCCGATCAGGCCGGGCGCCTGCTCGAACAACGCCGCGAAGCCGAAGGCCAGACACAGCGCGAGGATGCGCAGGAACACGAAGCGGGCGATGCCGTGGTCACTGGCCACGCGCCGATCGTAGCGACGAGCCCGCAGCTGGTTGAGCCCCTGGAAAAGCGAACCCGCTTCCTTCTTCCGGCCCGCACGCTTCCTTCCTCCACCGGTGGGAAGGCGGGCCGGAGAAACGAAGCGTGGAGAAACGAAGCGGGTTCATTCCTCCTGGGGTAGCCATTGCGCGACCTTGGCCAGCAGTTCGCCGAGGCGAACGGGTTTGCTGAGGTAATCGTCGCAGCCGGCGGCGAGGCAGGCTTCGCGATCGCCGGCCATGGCATCGGCCGTGAGCGCCACGATGTGGCCGGCGAAGCCGCTGGAACGGAGCTCGCGGGTGGCGTCGTAGCCGCTGAGGATCGGCATCTGCATGTCCATCAGGATCAGGTCGAACGGCCTGCCTGCCGCGTCGGACCTGCGCACGGCTTCCAGGGCAAGCAGGCCGTTGTCGGCGATGGTGGCCTCGATTCCGGACCGGCGCAGGGATTGGAGCAGGATGCGCTGATTGTCGTGTCCGTCCTCGGCGATCAGGACGTTGCCGTTGAAGCGCGACGGTGGCTTCGCGGCCTGACTCTGTGGCGTGACCGTGGCCGGCGCCGCCGCGGCCGTCGATTCCGCCGGCAGCAGGACCGTGAACGTGGTGCCGACGTCGGGTTCGCTGCGGACGCTGAGGGACCCGCCCAGCGCTTCGGCATAGCGGCGCGAGATCGTCAGGCCGAGGCCGGTGCCACCGAAGCGCCGGCTGGTCGAGGCGTCGGCCTGGGTGAACGGCTCGAAGATCCTGGCCTGCTGTTCGGCGGGGATGCCGATGCCGGTGTCGGTGACCTCGAAGCAGACCATCGTGGTGTCGCCATCACCGGGTCGGGTGGAGAGCGTGATCCTGACGCTGCCGCTGGCGGTGAACTTGATGGCGTTGCCGGCGAGGTTGATCAGGATCTGGCGGATCCGCAACGGATCACCGAGGACGCAGGCCGGCACGTCGGCCTCGACGTGGCGCAACAGTCGGAGCCCCTTGCTCTCGGCCGGGCCGCGGAGCATCGCGACCACGTCGGCCAGGATCTCGCGCAGGTCGGTCGCCACGCTCTCGAGTTGGAGCTGGTCGGCTTCCACCTTGGCGAGATCGAGGATGTCGTCGATCAGCCCGAGCAGGTGCTCGCCGCTGCGTCGGATCGCGGCGCAGTACTCTCCGGTGTGGCGGTGGTCGGAGTCGTCCTCGAGCAGGTCGGCGTAGCCGATGATCGCCGTCATCGGCGTCCTGATCTCGTGGCTCATGTTGGACAGGAAGTTGCTGCGAGCGCGATTGGCGCGCTCGGCCTCGTGGGCGCTGCGCAGCGCGAGGTCGCGCTCGCTGAGCAGCTCGTCGCGCTGATGCTCGATCGTGACCGCCATCTCGTTCAGGCTGCCGGCCAGATCGCCGATCTCGTCGGCGCCGATCGCGGCGCGGGCACCGAGTTCGCCGGCTTCGATCTGCCGGACGACGGTTCGCAAGGCACGGAAGCGACGGCTGACGGCCCAGCCGATCCAGGTGCCGAGGATCAAGATGACGAACAGCGCGAGGCCGGCGACGTACAGGATGTCCCGTTGCCGCATGGCCGCGGCATCGAAGGCCCGCACCGTGTCGTATTCGATGATGACTCGTCCCAGCGTCGTGGGCCCTTCGCGCACGGGCCGCTCGAGTCGCAGCGGGGGGATGGCGGTGGCGGACGGCGCGGCCGCATGCCAGGCCGCAAACTCGCGGCCGTCCTTGGTCACCTTGGCCGAAGCGACGCGGTCGTGGTTGCTGCCGATCGTGGCAAGGGTGCTCGCGACGCGGAGGTCGTCCTCCAGCGTGAGGTCGAGCTGCACCGCGGCGCAGATCTGATCCAGCACCGTCTCGCCGTGCCGCCGTTCCGCCTCGAGGGCGTCGCCCATGACGCGGTGACTCAGGTACACCCCGCCGCCGACCGTCGTGAGCAGCAACGGCACCGCCGTCTGCAACGCGATGCGGGCGCCGAGAGGCAGTCGGATCCAGCTTCGCTGTGAGTGCTGCGACGGATGCTCGGTGCGGTGCCTGGTCACGGTGGTCGAGGGCCTTCCGTTCGCACTTCGGCTCGCGGTGACGAACCGGTGAACCGGTTCCGTGCCGGGTTCCGGAATCGGGATCGGCCCAGCCTTCCGCGCGCCCG
>JAGQRA010000636.1 GCA_020425885.1 Planctomycetota bacterium
AGTTCAGCACCCGCGGTGGGACGATCACCGTCGATCGGGATCCGCTGCAGCAGAACCGGTTCCTGGTCAAGGTGCCGAACATGCCGGCCTTCGGCGCCGTGCAGGTGACCGCATACGGCGGCAACCACATCGCCACGGTCTACAACTGGCTGTCGACGGGCGGCAGCCTGCATGCCTACGTCGATCTGTTCGATACCGGTGGCAACCCCGTGAACGATCGGCCGTTCGCGTTCCACTATCGCGTCGGCGGCAATCAGGATCGGCGCGAGGCCTACCTCTGGGCCGAGCAGCCGACGGCGGCGAGCTACGCGGTGAACAGCGGCACCGCGTACGTGTCGACCGGCGGCGTCCCGACGATCACTCGGGTGTCGACGGGCCGCTACCGCGTCACGTTGCCGGGGCTCGCCGCCACCGGCGAACGCGGCAACGTGCAGGTCACGCCGCAGTCGAACACGCCGCTGCACGCCCGCGTCGAGGGTTGGACGTCGATCGGCAGCGATCTGCAGGTCAACGTGCGGTGCGTCGACCAGGCCGGCTTGCCGCGCGACGGCCGGTTCTTCCTCGGCTACGAGGAACGCGCGGCTTCGATCGACGAGTCGCGGGGCACCGGCGCGCACGTCTGGGCCGACAACGCGACCAGTGCGAGCTACGCGCCCAACCCCGACTTCGTCGACAGCAACGGCACGATGGGACCGCGCAACTCCGAGCGCATCACCCGGACGGGGATCGGCCAGTACCGCGTCCACCTGCCGACATTGGCGCCGAGCGGCAGCACGAATGCGCAGGTGACGCCGTACGGCGCCGCTTTCGCCCACGCCACGGTGCGCGCGTGGACCTCGGACGGACACTCCGGCACCTACGTCTACGTCGACACCTTCGACATCGCCGGCAACCGCATCGACGCGAAGTTCACGCTCTCCTACCTGACCGATCGTCCGAACAGCGAGGTGGCGTGGGCCTGGGTCAGCAACTCCACACTCTCGCCGGGTGCGACCTTCACGCCGTCGAGCTACTACCAGTACACGTCCTCGGGCGTCGACATCACCGTGCAGCGCAGCTCGGGCTATCCGAACCAGTACCTGGTGCGGATCCCGCGCACCGGCCCGTACGACGGCGTGCCCCACGTCAGCGCCTACGGCGGCAACCATGTCGTCATGATCCGCGGTTGGCTGCACTCGGGAGACGAGACCATCATCACGGTGGAGGAGTTCACGGCTGCCGGCGCGCCGGCGCCGAGCCTGTTGCCGTTCACGATCCTCTACCTGCGACCGGCGGATGCGAACGCGCGCATCGGCTGGCGCGTCGGCAACCACCCGACGGCGCCGACCAACCCGCCGCCGTCGAACTACGGCTGGAACGGCAACCGTGGCGCGCCGACCGTCACCCACGTCGCGACCGGCCTCTATCGCGTCTTCTTCCCGGGACTGGCGCAGATCGGCACCAGCTTCGGCAACCTGCAGGTCTCGGCGGCCGGCTTCGTCGGGCCGCTGCGCGCGCAGGCCAGCAACCAGGCCTACGTCGGCGGCGGCGTCGAGTTCTACGTGCGCATCTTCGACATCGCCGGCGCGGCCACGGACGGCTGGTTCACGGCCTCGTACCACGATGGCGCGATGCCGATGCCCGTGCGGATGGGCTCGGGCGCCTATCTGTATGCCAGCAGCCCGACGGCGACGTTCCCGTACGCGCCGACGACGGGCTACCACTTCAACAACGGCACGCTCGGGCCGGCGAGCGCCGACTCGATCCACCGGCTCGGATCGGGCAGCTACGAGATCATCCTGCCCAATCTGGCGCCCTGGCTGAGTTCGACGGTGAAGGTCTCGAGCGCACCGATCGCGTCGGCGGGCTTTCCCACCATCGTCAACTGGGGGCCGGCGTCGGGGGGCGGCACGCGGATCCTCGTGCGCACCTACGATCGGACGGGGGTGCAGGTCGACGGCGCGTTCACCCTGCTCTACATCACCGACCGTCCGGCGGTCGGCACACCGGCGACCAACACGGCGTACGGTGCCGGCTGCCACGGTGCGGTGTTGACGCCGTTGACCCGCCCCGTGCTCGGCACCGATTGGGACCTGAGCCTGGTCAGCGTCCCGGCCGGCGCGACGCTGGCGGCGATCGCGCTGGGCTTCGCCAACCCGAACCTGCCGTTCGGTGCGCAGGCGCCGGGTTGCTGGCAGCTGACGTCGGGTCAGGCATCGATCGTCGTGCCGCTGCCCGCGCCGGTGCCGGCCTACTCGATGACCATTCCGCAGAGTCCGTCGCTCATCGGCTTCGAGCTGTTCGCGCAGGGTGCGGCGATGGTGCCCAACCTCAACCCGTTGTGGCTGGCGACTAGCAACGGCGCGCGCGGATCAATCGGCGATGTGTAGCCGTCAGGCACGCCGTTAGGCGCGCGCGGATCAATCGGCGACGTGTAGCGGTCAGGCCCGCTGCTCCCGGGACGGCGGGCTCAGCACTTCATGTACTTCCAGTTGCGCGGCTTGCCGGCCGCGATCCACTGCATGGCCTGATCGAGCCGGCGCGCCCGCGTCGCGTCGGTCTTGGCTTCGCCGATCCACTCCATGTACTCGCGCTGCCGGCTCGGGCTGAACGCGGTCCACTGCGCGCGCGCCGTGGCGTCGGCGGCGAGCGCCTGAGCGAGCGCCGCCGGCATCTGCGGCCGGGGTCTGGGCGCGCGCTTGGGCTTCTGCACCTTGACGCCGTCGACGTTGAGCTGCATCGCCTTCTTGATGAGCTTGATCATCGCCGTCTTCGACGGCAGGTCCCGCGGCGAGGTGATGCGGCCGAAGCTGCCCCAGGCCTCCTTGCCCTGGTCGGTGTCGCCGCAGACGAGCGTGTGTTTCCAGAAGCCGAACGTACAGTGTCGCTTGAACGCCGCGAAACCGCAGAGCAGCCCGCCGTAGTCGAAGCTCGGATTGCGCCACTTCATCGTCTCGACGACGTCGGGGCAGGCGGCGTGCACCCAGGCCCGCAGCGTCTCGAGCACGGGCCTGGCGAAGTCGGGGGCGTTCTCGATGTAGGCGTCGATGCGGGGGTCGCGGGTCACCATGGGCGGGTAGGCGTGTGTCGGTCGCGTGGGCGACTGGCGCAGGGTCGCGCCGATCGCCAGTGGCGAGCGAATCGGCTCGAGGCTCTGCTCCTTCGTATCCGCCGGCCATGCTGCAAGCCAGGGGCGGCGGACGTCGGGCCGGCCATGGCGCCGGCGGGTTGGCGGTGCGCGCATGATCAACGCCGCGAATCAAGGTCGACGCCGGGTCGGAATCCCGGGTTCTCCACGGCGTCGCTCAGCGGCGCTTCAGCGATCGCCGGTCGGATGCATGGACGACGTGGCCGGATTCGCCGGCTGCCTGACCCGACTCGATCCATGTTCACCAACCGACTCATCGCAACCAGAAGCACATCCACATCTCGGTTCTCCTTCGCCGCCGGCCTGCTGCTGCTCGGCGCCTGCCACGCCGGCCGCGCCAGCGGCGACAAGGAGCTGCCGCAGTTCGGCGCCGCCCGCTTCAGCAACCCGACTGCGGTCACCAATCAGTGGTTCCCGCTGCCACCGGGAACGACCAACGCCTACGTCACCGAGGACGGCGACGACCGCGAGATCTGCTGCCGTGAGGCAGGGATCGCCCGGCGGCTACCGCGGCGGCTGCGAGCGCACCAACACCGAACGGCTGGTGCGGCTCGTTCGCGAGACGATGCCCTGGCCCGGCGCGTAGAGGACGATGTCCTCGTCGGGTGTGTCCTCGTTCTCGACCACCTCCGTGCACTGCGTGAACAGGCCGGCCGGCGTCTCGGCCGAGGTGTCGATGTCGCGGACGAGCAGCTGCTCGGTGCCGCGCGGCAGCTGCAGCGTGAACGCCTCGCCGGCCCGCGCCAGCGCCGGCAGGACCTGCACCGGTAGCGCGCCGTCCTCGCCCGCGAACCAGCTGTCGGGGCCGCGGACGAAACTGCCATCGTCGAGCGCCCAGGTCTCCTCGCCATACTGCCAGATGCCGCCGTCGGGGGCCTCACGGAACCACTCCGTCGTCAGCTCCTCGAGCTCGCCGTCGAAGAAGCGTCGCTCGAGTCGGGGCACGATCGCGACTGCATCAACGAGACCCTTCCAGACGATCGGCTTCAGCACGATGACCTCCTCACGCAGCGACTGGCCGTCGGCCTCGCCCTCGTACGTCCAGGTCGCACCGGGCACCAGCGGGAACAGCTCTCCGCTGCGGACCTCGGCCGACGTCGAGGTGACGACGGCCGGAACCGGGCGGGCGGCGGAATCGCACGCCGCGAACGCTAACGCGAACGGCACGAACAACAGTGGTCTCACGATGCTTCTCCGCGGATCGGGTCGTGACTTCGCCTCGGCCGCCGACGCGGGCCCGGGCGCGTGCCCGTGGTCGCGGCACCGATGGCGGTACCGGCGACCGAGGCGTGGAAGATGCCGTCGTCGTCCTGGCGGAACGAGACCTCGACCTCGAGCAGGTCGGCGAGGGTCTGCACGATCGTCAGGCCGAGACCGACGTGATCGGATTCGGCGCGCATCTGATCGCGCCGCCAGAACGGCTCGGTCAGCTGCGACAGCTCCGCGGCGGACATCGGCTCGGCGCGGTTGGCGACGTCGAGCTGCCATCGCCCCGCCGCCACCGTCACGCGGCAGTGGATCGCCATGGCCGGGGACGCGTGACCGAGGGCGTTGCCGATCAGGTTGTCGAGCAGGATGCCGAACTTGTCGGCGTCGACCGACGCGAGCGGGTTGCCGTCGCAGTCGACGTCGAGCTCGAGGCCGGCGGCCGCGGCGCGCCGACGGTGGCGCGCGACGGCGTCGCGCAAGAGCGCCGCGACCCCGACGATCGCGGTCGTGAGCGGTTCGCGCCCCGAATGGCAGCGGGCCAGCAGCAGCAGGCTCTTGATCACGGCCTCCATCCGGCCGGCGATGTCGCGCACGTCGCCGAAGAAGCCGAGCACACCGTCGACGTCGTCGGGCCAGCGGGTCGCGACCGCGGCCAACGACCGCAGCTCGGCGACCGGCGTGCGCAGCTCGTGGGCGACGTTGCCCGAGAACCGGCGTTCGCGCGCCATCGCCTGGTGCAGTCGCTCGGCGAAGGCGTTGATCTGGTCGACGATCGGCGCGAGCTCGCGCGGCGTCAACGGCAGTTCGACGCGGCGTTCGAGCTCATCGGGCGCCAACGCGGCCACCTGCCGCGCCACCTCGCCGACCGGACGCAGGCCGCGCCGCACGAGCAGCCAGACGAGCAGCAGCGTCGCGCCCGTGATCGAGCCGATGACGGCGATCGTGGTGCCGCACAGATCGGCGAGCAGGGTATCGAGCGCGGCGCGGCCGCGGCCGACCGCGATCAGCAGCTGGCGTCGTCCGGCGCGGTTCGCCGCCGCCGGTTCGTCCATCGTTGCCGGGCCGTCGCCCTTCGCCTTCGGCCAGAACGCGAACTGCACGACGCGCAGGCGCCGTCCCGAGTCCAGCTCGCGGTCGGCGAACCGCGGCGCGACGTCGAGGACCAGTTCGTCGACCAGGTCCTCGTCGGCGGGCAGATGCCGCGAGCCGTGCAGCACGCTGCCGTCGTCGAGGAAGAACTCGAAGCAGTCCGGGTCGTCGTCGCGTTCGTACTCGGCGTGGAACCGCGGCACGTAGTCGAGCTCCACGGTTCCGTCCTCGTCCTCGCACAGGGCCGCGAGCTGGCGTGCCTGGCGCAGCAGGCCGCGATCGAAGTCGGCGACGACCTGCCCTTCGACCGCGTGGGTGACGGCATAGCCGGCACCGCCGAGCAACGCGGTCGTGCAGATGCCGATGCCGAGCACGAGGCGCAGCCGCAGCGATGTGGGCCACCACCTCATTCGACGACGTACCCCAGCCCGCGGCGCGTGCGCACGACGTCGACGCCGGCGTGCTGCCGCAGCTTCTTGCGCACCTGATGGACGAAGACCTCGACGGTGTTGTCGCTGCCGCAGTCGCCACCCGAGTAGAGGTGATCGAGCAGCTCGGACTTGCTGACCACCTGGCCGCGCCGCAGCACGAGGTGTTCGAGCACGCTGAACTCGCGCCCCGACAGCTCGACCGTTCGCCCGGCACACGTCACGACCTTGCGGCCGAGATCGATCTCGACCGGACCGGCGCGGTGGACGGGACTCTTCTGCACGAACTTGCGGCGCACGAGCGCGCGCATGCGCGCCACCAGCTCGTCGAAGTCGAACGGTTTGACGAGGTAGTCGTCGGCGCCGATCTGCAGCCCCGCGATGCGGTCGGCGACCTGATCGCGCGCCGACAGCACCAGCACGTGGACGCCGTTCTGTTCCTCGCGCAGTCGCCGCAGCACCGACAGGCCGTCGAGCCCCGGCAGCATCAGGTCGAGGACGACGATGTCGTAGCGCCCGAACTGCGCGTAGCTCAGCCCCTCGTTGCCACAGCCGACGGCGTCGACCGTGAACCCCGAACGCGACAGACCGATCTGCAGCGAGCGACGGAGTCGTTCCGAGTCCTCGATGACGAGCGCTTTCATTGGGGCGGCGCGGGGCACAAGTGTAGCCGACCCGGGGAGGCGGGCCGGCCGGCAGGTGCTCAGAGTCTCGCCCGCTGCCTTAGGCCGAGCTTAGCGCCGGTGCTGCGGTCGCTACTCGCCGTGCGACCGACACTTCGGTGGCGCACGCAATGCGGGGGCTGGACGCTGGGGTCGCTCCGGGTCACGCCCTGAGGTCGGGCCTCGGCTTCGGCTTGACCGCGACCGGATCGGGGTTGGCGCGATGGATTGGTGGGGCCTCGGTTTTTCGCCGACTTCTGCGCGCCGAATGTCGCCACGCCAGGAGCTGAGTTCCATCTCTACGAAACCCCTCATGCGCACCACAATCCCAGCCTCCATTCTCCTCTTCTCTTCCTTCGCTGCAGCGCAATGGTCTCAGGCGCTGCCGGCCAGCAATCCGTCGGCCCGCATCGAGCCGCAGATGGCCTACAACGGCGTCAACACCGTGCTCTTCGGCGGCGCCGACGTCGCCGGCTTCCCGCCGACCAACTTCGCCGACACCTGGACCTGGGACGGCACCAACTGGACGCCGCAGAGTCCGGCCACCAGTCCTTCGGGTCGCTACTTCGGCGGCATGGCGCACGACGTCATCCGTAACGTCACCGTCCTCTACGGCGGCCTCAGCGCCACGTTCTTCGGCGCCAGCTACAAGGACGACACCTGGGAGTACGATGGCTCGACCTGGACCCAGGTGCCGACGGCCAACTCCCCTGGTGGCTACATCGGCAACCCGGGCGTCGGCGAGGTGTCGATGGCCTACGACCTGGTCGGCCAGCGCATCGTCATGTTCGGCGGCGAACTGTTCCAGGGCATCGTGCCGGCGCCGAACCTGACGTTCGAATACGACGGCACCAATTGGACGCAGACGAGCCCGAGCACGGCGCCCGAGCGCCGCTCGCAGGCCTCGATGTGCACCGCGTCGTCGCTCGGCGGCGTGCTGCTGTTCGGCGGCACCAACTTCAACAACCCTCCAGGCCCGTTCGGCGAGATCCTCTGGAACGACACCTGGGTCTACTCGGCTGCCACCGACACGTGGACGCAGCTGCACCCGAGCGGCCCGCTGCCGCCCGAGCGCGCCGGCGCCAGCCTGCTGTTCGACGTCAACAGCGGCCTCTACGTCCTGCACGGAGGCTACACCTACGTCGCCAACGCGATCTCGCCGCTGGCCGATACCTGGGTGTTCGACGGCACTGCCTGGACCGATGTCACCGCGAGCTTCGGCAGCCCGACCGCTCCGCGCGTGCGCTTCGCGTCCGCCGAAGGCCCGAACGGCTGCCACGTTCTGTTCGGCGGTGCGCCGGCCGTGTTCGGCACTCCATACGCCGACACCTGGCTGCACTGCAGCAGCGCTGCCGCCAACGCCTACGGCGCCGGCTGCGCCGGCAGCAATGGCGTGCCGATGCTGATGCCCGCCAACCTGCCGCAGATCGGCACGACCTACTTCCTCGATGCCTCGAACCTCGCCTCCGCGGCGACCCTGGCGTTCCTGACCACGGGCTTCAGCGCCACGACCTCGGTGCTCGGGCCGCTGCCGTTCGACCTGCAACCCTACGGCCTCGGCGCCGGCTGCAGCCTGCTGACGAGCGCCCAGGCGACGTCGCTGTTCGCGGTGGCAACTGGCAGCGGCAGCTCGAGCCTGGCGCTGCCGTCGGTCTCGGCTTTCGTCGGCCTCGAGATGTTCCACCAGGTGGGCTCGCTCGATGCCGGCGCCGCGGGCGGCATGGCCGTCAGCAACGGCGTCCGCACGCTGATCGGCAACTGAGCCTGGTCCGCTCGCCGGGCTCTACCGGCGAGTCCTGAAGCGCGCGAGGGCGAGATCCTCGAGGACTCGCCGCACGATCGCCGGCGTGATGCCCTTCAGCTCCACGACCGCGAACGCCGCGCCGGGTCTAGCCCTCGACCTTCTTCGGGGCGCTGATCCGCTCGAGCAACTCGGGCAGATCCTCGAGGCCTTCGAGGCTGTCTTGCAAGTGGCGGTACTCGTCGTTGACCAACTCGCCGGCGCGCCTGCGCAACTCGGTCAGGATCTGTTCGCGCGCAGGGTCGAGCTGATCCTCGATGCCGAGGATCAGCTTTATCAGCTTCGGCAATGAGGGGATGTCCACCTTGCGGATCCGGGATGTCAGCTGCTGCACCGCCTCTGGCCGATTCTCGCGGAAGGCGGCGAGGATCTCCGTGTCCGCGGGGAGGAGCTCGCCCTGTTGGCGATTCCGTTGATCGATGATCGAGTCAGCCAGGTTCATGTCGAGGCTCGCGACCTTGAGCACGAGGAAAGACCTGTCGGTCATCGGATGGACGGCGCGTGACTGCTCGCGGTCTGCGGGTGACAGTTCGCGTTCGGCCGGCCACAACTTGGTCAGCGTTCGGGCTCGCAGGCGGTCGAGGATGCTGCGCGCCATCCTCGCTGTCGTCGTCGTGCCCGGTTCGGCAAGGGGGCGGAAGTCGTGGGAGTAGGCATTGAGGCCGTAGTCGAACGAGACCGTGTGCCCCGTATCCCAGGTGTTCGACGACAGTCGATCGCGCGAGCTTTCGACGACGTAGACGCCCTCGCGCAGGTGCGGCACGAACGAGGATCCGAACCGGTTCGAATCCACCCGTTCGGGGTAGAGCTGGAAGGCGAAGGTCAACAGCACACGTTCGCTGCTGCGCGACAGGAACTCGCCGATCTGGCTCGCGACGTGAGCCGCACCGGCGGTGATCGGGTCGGTCGCCTTGGCAAAGGCCGCGGCATTGCTGATCAGCTCGATCAGACCCGAGTCGAAGTGGGAGATGCTGACGACCTTGACGTTGATCAGCAGAGGCTGACGCCGGTAGTGCGGTGTCGAGTAGGCCAGGATGTCACCGATCGGCAGCGAGAAGGAATCGGGTACGCGGTCGGCTACCGCGGCAACCATCCGGTGGGGCCGGGCGTGTGTCGCGGCATCACCCCCGTTCGGCACGGCATCGCTGCCGCTGGTGCCGTCGATGACTTCGAGCACGACCGCGACCTGCGGGTAGCCGCCACCGGCCCAGGAAGGCAGCTGCTCCCTGATCCAGCTGACGTCGTTGTCCGACAGGTAGACCCTCGAGATGATGATCTGGACTGGGCGCTCCTCCTTGATGGGATCGATGGCTCGTGGGTCCGCCGGGTCGGTGGGCATGTAAGGGAGATCGCAGGCCATGATCTCGCTCAGGTCATCCCATTGGTCCCTGATGCTGGCCAGGATCAGCTCCTCGGCCTGCTTGGTCTCCTGCGGCGGTCGATTCGCGAACAGCAAGCGATGCAGTTCGTCGAACGGGACCTTCGAGATCCGAGACGCGAGAGTCGATTGGAAACGGGAGTCGATCCCATCGGAGCTCTGCTCGTCGTCTTCACTCGCCTTTGGAATCGCTTCTGCCCGTACGAGCCTCGCCCGCACGCACCTGGCACAGGCATCCTCGATGATGCGGCGCTCGTAGTACTGCAGCATCGACTGCCGCTTCTGCAGATAGAAGATCGTGTTCTCGGCCGATGGGCCCCTGCAGGAGGTGCTCAACGCCAGCAATACGATCCAACCGATTCCGAGGTGGCGCTTCATCTGTGCTCTCCTTCCGCTGGTTCGACGGCGGCGGGCGGGCTGTCCAGAAACCGCCGAGCCTGGTCGAGGAACGGCTCGTTCTCCGGGAATCTGCACTCGAAACCCCGCAGTCGACGACCGGCCTCGGTGAACATCATGTGCGCTTCGGGCGTACGCAGGAAGTCGGTAATGGACAATTGCGTCGCCGCAAATTCCCGGTCGAGTTCGCGGGCAAGGTCGAGGTCGATCTGTGACGGTCGTGGCGAGCTGTCGGGATGCAGCTCGTGCAGGAGGTGCGAGATCGAGCGCTGGCTCGGATCGGCCTGTGCGAACACGACCCGCGGCAGATTGGCGAGGTCCATCATGCCCGCGCACATCGAGCATGGCTCCAGCGTGGTGTAGATCGTGCAGCCGGCCAGCAGGGCGCGGTAGTGCCCCTTCTTGCCCTCGGCATTGAGGCGGCGGATCGTCTTGCCGATCAGCCGCGTCTCGGCGTGCTGGATCGGGCTGTGGAACAGGTGATTGCAGTTCAGGCCGTAGTCGATGATCCGCTGCGATCGATCGTCGACCATGATGGCGGCGATGTTGTGCCCGCGTCGTGGCGACGCATCCGGTGGCTGGAACGTCAGGTCGACGAGGGCGAGGCTCAGCAACGAGGCGATGCGGTCGCGCTCTTCGGCAGCGGCGTACGGGACCTCGATGCCATGGGGCGTTGCGCAGGCGGACGCGAGCGTGAGGATGACGGCGACCAGCTGGCTACGGACTCGGGTCATGGTCGGACATCGTGGCGATGATCCGAGGCCAGCGCCACACCCAGGTCGGTCTGTTCTGCGTCGGCGAGACGCTGCTAAAGGACGAAGGGGCCGGCAATCGATGCCCCGCCGAGAGAGTTCCCGGGAGGCACATGCGCATCCGTACCAAACTGTTCCTGCTGAGCGCTGGCGTCGGCCCAGTCTCGCTGCTGCTCTTCTCGACGATCACGTCATGGCTTGCCAATTCCACGCTGGATGACATCCAGGGCCGTGCCCTGTCCGCGCTCAATGCGGCGCAGTCCGAGTCGCTCGCGGCCATCCGCGACGGCCTGGCCACCACCGTCGCCGAAGAAGCCGATGCCAAGCGGCGGCTGTTGAGTGCGTTTGCCAACGATCTGGCCGTTGGCGAGGCGGCCGAACAGCTCGTCGCGGCGTTCCCGAGATACACGGAACAACGAGGCTACGACGTCGAGGCCGTCGCGGCGATCCGGCGTGGTGTCGAGCCCTACTACACGGATCAGTTCGCTGCCAAGTACGCCGCGGAGACCGGAGGTACGCCGGACACCGACGGCCTGATCGCGAAGTTGTCGGCGACCGGGGTCGCCCTGCAACAGGCCTTCATCACCTCGAACCCGAATCCCCTCGGATCGAAGGAAGCGCTTACCAGCCCCGACGGTGATGACAGCGACTACGCCCGCGTGCACGCACGATTCCACCCGATGGCACGCGACTACCTGCAGACCTACGGTCTCTACGACGTCTTCCTCGTCGACGCCGACACCGGGGACGTCGTCTATTCCGTGTTCAAGGAACTCGACTACGCCACCAACCTGCGCGATGGAGCCTGGGCGACGAGCGGTCTCGGCGCCACCTTCGAGGCGGCTCTCGAGGCCCCGCCGGGCGA
>JAGQRA010000637.1 GCA_020425885.1 Planctomycetota bacterium
ATTCTTGGAGAACTGCGGGTGCAAGAGGCAACTGCCGTGCGCGCCCTGGGGGGCGCTGTCGGGCGTTCTCCCGTGCTGGGCCGCTTCGCCCTGGAGGCGTTGGCGAACATCGGTACGGCCCCTGGATGGGAAACCATCGTGCGGATCATGCTCGAGCACGAGGGCCTCGCCGATCATGCCGCCCACCTGCTGTCCGATGCCGGCGCCAAGACGCATGCCGTTCTCGTGCAGGCATATGCCGTCGCGGCGGCCGAGCAGCGGCAACGCATCCTGACCATCCTGGTCAGCTCGCTCGGCAAGGCTTCGATTCCCGTGTTCGTCCAGGCTCTGCTCACCCCGGACCTCTACGAGGTCGCCGCCTCGCTTCTCATCGAGGCCGAGGAGCAGTTCCAGGAGGCGGCGCTGGCCAAGCTGCTGCGCGAGACCATCGGCAAGCACCTCGACGATCCGATGCCGGATGCCTGCCTGACCCGGATCCTCGAGGTCCTGGCGCATGTCGATCGCGCGTCCTCGCGGGCGACCTTCCTGCGGTTCACCGCTGCCAAGTTCACGATTCCCGTGCGTTGCGCGGCATATCGGGCCCTGCGCGGCTCGAAGCTGCCCGCCGCCCAGGTCAAGGCGATGATCGCCCTGCTCGAGGACCCGGCGGAGAAGGAGGTGCACGGGCCGGTGCGCGAGGTCCTGGCCGAGGTCCCCGAGGTCCCGCAAGGACTGCTGCCGGTCTGCAAGCGACTGCTATCGTCGCGCAATCCGGAGCAACGCCTGTTCGCGCTGCGCATGCTGCGCAACGCCGGTGGCGCGGAGATGGCGAAGGCGACGCTGAAGCTGCTCGATCACGATGACGAGCGCTTCCGGCTGGCCGCGGCCGACGCGCTGTCGAACAACAAGCAGGCCATCGAGCCGCTGGCCCGCCTGCTGCAGTCGACCAAGGACGAATCGATGGCGCGGGTCGTCCACGGGATCCTGCTGCGGCTCGGCCCGGTGATTCCGCAGAAGACGCTACGCACCTTCGCCGAGAAGTCCGTCAAGTTGTTCGGCAACAACCTGCTCGCCGGCGAGCTGCTGTTCGACGTCGTCGTGCGATCCGGCGGTGCCAAGGTGGTGCCGGTTCTCGTCGAGAAGGCGGTTCGTCTGCGGCGGGCTCGCCGTTTTGCCGAGGCGCTCCACATCCTGGCCAAGTTGTTGGCGTCGGAGCACGGCACCGACGAGGCGAGTTACCAGCTCGCCCTGACCAGGTTGCTGGTCGACATGGCGCACCCCGATGCCGAATCGAATCGGCCGGGCAATGCCACGATGGGCTTCTTCTCGACCCTCGTGCGCGCCGGCTTCCCGGTGATCGAGCGATTGCGACGCGAGTCGTCGGTCACCCCCGAGGCGATGCTCTCGATCGCGACCCACTTCGCGCATGCCGTCGGCGAGGAACGCCGTTTCGGCACCGACCTGCTCAAGCACCTCGCCACCCGCAACAAGGGCAGGGCCGGTGAGGAGGCGCGCTACGCGCTCCGCTCCGCCGGTGTGGGATAGGGGAACGGCTCAGCTCGTCGGGTCGCAGCCGCTCGAAGCCATCGCTTGACCCATTCGCAGCCTCGTCTCGGGGCCGACCTCCGGCACCGGCGGGCCGCCCTTGCCGATCAGGACGATCGTGGTCGAGCCGAAGCCGAATTGGCCGATCTCTTCGCCAGGTGCTACTTCGCCACCGGTTCGGGTGATCAGGGTGCCGCCGACGTTGTAGGCGCCGACCATGACGACGGCGGCCCGGACGCCGCCGGGCAGGGTGCAGGCGAAGACGTGGCGGGCGTTGCGGGCGAAGAGGTCGCGGATGCAGCGCACCGCCGGTGGGTTGACGGGGAAGAGCGTGCCCGGCAGCGCGGTGACATGGTCGATCGTGGCCCGAAACGGCGAGTGGACCCGGTGGTAGTCCCCCGGCGCGAGGTAGATCGTTGCCTGCCGTCCACCAGTGAGTGATGCGGCCAACTCGGCGTCGCCGACCAGGTCCACCAGGGCGTAGGTCTGTCCCTTGATCTGCTCGATGCGGCCGGAGGACAGCGAGCCGGTCGTGACGATGCGACCATCGCATGGCCACACCAGGTCCGCTCCGGCGATCGGACGGGCGTCGGCATGGAGCGGGCGGCGGAAGAACTGCTGCAGGCTGCGGAAGCAGGCGAGGTCGCCCTCGACGTCCTCGAGGCAGGCGCCATAGCGGGCCGCAAACCAACGGAACAACGGGGCGCGGCAGCGGCGCGGCAGCGGGATCGTGGTCAGCACGCCGCAGGCGCGCGACAGCGCCACCTTGGGCAGGGCGGTCAGCAGGGCGCTGCGCAGTGACATCGCGGCAGTTGTCGCGCAAGCCAGCCGTCGGTGCAAGCCGTTGGTTCGACCGCATGGATCTGGGATGATGCAGCCATGAGGGTGGTGATCGTGATGACGTGCGTGGCTGTCCTGGGCGGTCTGGCGGGCTGTGGCGTCGAGGCCAGAGCGCCTGGCGTCGATGGCACACTGGTTCTCGAGCTCGGCGGAACGAGCGCATCCTTGCGCGAGTCCCTGCGCGCGGCTGGCGTGATCCTGGAGCAGGTCCGCGAGCCCCACTTCCGGTCGCCGAACGCCAGGGGCGGCGCGCCGCGCTCCACGGATCCGCCGCGGGCTCCTGTAACCGAGACAGTGACCGAGCCGATGCCGGAGCCAGTACCAGAGCCGGTCGCCGAGCCCGATCCGCCACGTCTGCCGGTGCCGACCTTCCGCGAGGTCGAGTTGCTGCAGAACGAGACCATCATCCAACTCGCCCGCCGCCATCTCGGCGACGGCCGACGCTATCGCGACATCCTGACCCTCAACGGCTGGAGCGACGCACAATCGCGTCGACTCGCGACGGGGACCATGGTCAGGATTCCGCTCGAGTGAGGTCGGCCCAGGGCGCGACATCCACTGGGCATTGTCTCTCTACTGGGCATTGTCTCGCCGCTTTCGTCAGGTGCGATAGTCGGCGTTGATGCTGACGTAGTCCGCAGTCAGGTCGCACGTCCAGACGTCGGCGCCACAAGGGCCGAGTGCGAGGTCGATCCCGATCACGACGTGGGTCTCATCGCGCAGGTG
>JAGQRA010000638.1 GCA_020425885.1 Planctomycetota bacterium
GCTGGTCGACTTCGGTCTCGCGCGCGACAACGACAGCTCGGCCGCCTGCCTGACGCACACCGGCGAACAGCTCGGCACGCCGGCCTACATGGCTCCCGAGCTGCTGCGCCCCGGCGCCGCCGGCATCGGCCCCGAGGTCGATGTCTGGGGACTGGCGGTCGTGCTCTACGAGGCCCTGACCGGTAGCCATCCGTTCGCGGCGGCGACCAGCGAGGCGATGCAGAGCGCGATCCGCGAACGCGAACCGACGCCGCTGCGACGCCTCAACCCTGCGGTGCCGCGGTCTTTGGCCACGGTCGTCGAGGTGGCGATGCAGAAGGCGCCGGCCGGCCGCCATCGCAACGCCGCCGCGTTCGCCACCGACCTCGAATTGGTCGCCAACGGCGAGGCGCCGCTGTGCCGGCCGCCGGGGCCGCTGCGCCGGCTCGGCAACGCTGCCCGCCGACATCCGGTCGCCTCGGTCGCGATCACGTTGGTGATCACGTTCGCGACGATCGCGATCCTCTATCTCGACCATGCCTGGCGGGTCGAGTCCGGTCTGCGTACGCAGGTGACCGCCCACGCCGGCAAGCTGCGGCGGCTGGCGCGCGAGCTGTTGTTCGGCGCCTACGAGACGGTGCGCGATCTGCCCGGCGCGATCGAGGTCAATCGCGAGCTGGCGACGCAGGCGCTCGAGTACCTGCAGCTGCTCCGGGCCGAGGCCGCCGACGATCCGGGCCTGCGGGCCGACGTCGTGATGGCCCTGTTGCGGGTGGGCGATGTGCTCGGCAATCCCCGGCATGCCAATCTGGGGCAGTCGGCCGCGGCCCGGTCGCACTACGAGGAAGCGCTGGCCTTGCTGTCCGATGCGGCCGATCCCGCCGTCGGTCGACCGCGCCTGCTGCGGGCGAACTGCCTGCTGCGGCTCGGCGAGCTCGCGGAGGGCGATCACGACGCCGCAGCGGCGTCGCGGTCATGGCGCGAGGCGCTGGCCTTGTTGCCCGTCGATACCGCCGACGGCGATGTCGTCGAGCTGCGCGCGACCCTCGAGCTGCGCTGCGGCGAGGAGGCGATCTGGGCCGGCGACGGTGGCGGTGACCGTGCCGCTGCCGTCGCCGCGCTGCGCGCTGCGCTCGAGCTGACGGAGTCCGGGGCGGGCAATCCGCGCCTCGCCCGGATCGCGGCCGCGGCGCACACAGCCCTGGCGCGCCTCGCCATCGATTCCGGCGACGATGCGGAGGCGACCAGCGCGGCGGACGCCGCGGCCGCGCTGTTGCGGCAGCTGCCGACCGGCCACGAACATCACCTCTCGGTTCGTTGCCTGCGGGCGGTGATCGAAGGCGTGCGCGGGACGCTCGAGTGGCACGCCGGTGCGGCCGAGGACGCGCTGCGTCGACTTCGCGCCACGACCGCCGCGCTGGCGGAGCTCGGTCAACTCGATCCGGGCAACGAGCAGGTGGCGCGCTACCGCCTGCAGACCTGCGGCGTGCTGTCGATCGTGCTGATCGATCAGGAACGGCACGCCGAGTGTGAGGAGCTGTTGCAGCAGGCGATGCGGTTGGTCGACGACGGCGCGGCGCGGTTCGGCGCCGACTGGTTCGAGGAGCAGCGCGCCGCCACCCTGACCCGGCTCGGCCAGCTGCGCTACAACGGCCAGGATCTCGACCAGGCCGAAGCGCTGATGCGGCAGGTGGTCGAAGTCCATCGCTCGCGCGCGGCCGCACACCCGGGCAGCCGCCTGATCGCCGGTCAGCTCGTGCTGGCCGAGCTGCGGCTCGGTTGGGCGCTGGTACGCAGCAGCCAGGCGGAGGCTGGGCGCGAGACCATCGTCGGCGCGCAGGCGGCGCTGACCGAACTGCTCGCCGCCGATCCGACTGTGGTGGCGTGGCGTAAGGGGCTCGTCACCGCGCACCAGCAGATCGCCGAACTCGCCTTCCAGGGCAACGACTTCGCGACCGCGAACGATGGCTTCGCCGCCGCGATCGCCGCCCAGCAGCAGCTGCCGCCCGGTCCCGAAACCGATCGCGGTCTCGCCATCCTGCATCAGGGTCGAGGGGAGAGTCGTCTGCAGCTGTCTCGCTTCACCGAGGCCTGTGTCGATGGCGAGACCGCGGTCGAGTTGCTGCGACGCCTCGGCGAACGGGCGCCACAGGATCGCTACGTCGTGCGGCTCTTGGCAACGGCGCTGGTGACGTTGGCCCGGTTTCGCAGCTTCGCCAAGGATGCGACGGCACAGGCTGCGGCCGATGAGGCTTTCGCGGTGATCAGCCGGCTCGAGCACGAGGGTGGGGAGGCCACGCCGAAGCTGCTGCAGACCCGTGCGATGGCCGAGGTGATGCAGGCCCTGCTGCACCACTACGCCGGTCGCCGACCGGAGGCGGCCGAAGCCCTGCAGGCCGCGCGACGCACCGTGGCCCGGATGCCCGGTGGCCAGCAACGGCTGAACGGCACCTACGGTCAGATGCAGAAGCTGCTCGAGGATCGCTACGGTCTGAGCGGCGGGCGCTGATTCAGGTCTCGCCGAGGCCGGCCGAAGCCCACTCGTGCTGCAGCTTCTTCTGCAGTCGGCGCCAACGCATCTCGGCGGCCTCCGGGCCGATGTCGAGCAGCCGCGCGACCTCGGCGTGCGGCAGCTCCTCGAGGCCACGATGGATCAGCAGGCGCAGATCGTCGGCCGGCAGGTCGCGGCAGGCCGCGACCAGACGCCGCGCCTGCTCGCGTCGCGCCACCGTGCCGATGACCGAGGTCACGTCGGCCGGGATGCGATCGAGCCCGGCGTCAGGCGACTCGAGCACCTGCTCGCGTCGGCGCACGTTGAGGTTGCGCAGGTTCTCGGCGAGGGTGTTGGCGGCGATGCCGAACAGCCAGGTGCGGAAGGCGGCGACCGAGCGGTCGAACTTCGGCATCGTGCGCACGCAGCGCAGCCAGACCTCCTGCATCAGGTCGTCGGGGTCGATCCGGGCGTGCAGAGCCTGCGGGATCCGCAGCGCACACCAGACGTAGAGCCGCGGCGCGACCCGCCGGTAGAGGTCGCGAAACGCCTCGCGGCGCCCGCTCGCGAAGTCCGCTACCAGGGTCGTGGTCGATGGCGCCTCCATTGGTGGTCGGCCATCGTGGCATCGCGGCGGCCAACCTGCCACTCCCGGACTCCCGGGACACATTCCCGCATGCCCCGCCCGTGCCGGATCCGCGGGAATTCGCGTCGGGTTCGGCGACGCAGGGCAAACCAGTTCCCGGGCCGTGCCATCGGCCCGCGCCGAGGACCGGTCGGCATGCCCCCGCCGGACCCGCCCTCTCCTCCAAACCGAACGGAACCTACCGATGCGAGCAGTCCTGTCCTCCCTCCTCCTGCCCCTGTTCACTACGGCGCTCGTCGCCCAGACCGCCATCACCATGGTGGCCCCGTCGCCGATCTCGATCCTGACGAGCGAGGCCGGCGGCGCGTCGACGTTCGATGGCATCCCGGCCAACCACACGATCGGCACCTACCCGAACAGCGTGTCGATGTCGACCAGCCAGTACCCGGGCGGCAAGTCGTTCTTCGCCGCGACCATCATCTACCCGACGATGGGCTACAACCAGGGCATCGGCTTCAACTTCTTCGAACGCGCCTCGTGCCGTGGCGTGCCGGGTGACATCTCCGGTTCGTCGTCCTCGGCGGCCCAGGCCGGCGCCACGCTCGGCGATCACACCGTGCTCGCGACGTTCTCGAACGCGCCGGGCACGGTCGGCACGATCCAGATCTCGTACCGCAACAACCCGGGCACGGGTGGCACCGTGCACGCCAAGCTGGACATCGACAACGACGGCACCTTCGAGTTCGATCAGGCGCAGGGTGCCAACACGTCGTTCCCCTACACCATGGGGTCGAGCGGCCAGGTCACAGTCCGCGTCGTCAACGAGTGCTCGGTCGACGGCGTCAATCTCAACACCTACAACTACGCCTGGACCGAGATCTGGGTCGGGTTCATGCCCGACATCACCGCGACCTGCAACATCACGAGCTACGGCCAGGGCTGCGGCGGTGTGACGGCGACCGGCAGCGAGGTCGTGGCTGGCACCTCGCGGACGCTCACCGTGCTGGCGACCGGCTGCTTCCCGAACGACCCGGTGATCGTCGCCACCGGATCACAGCAGATCCGACTGCCGCTGCTCGGCGGCTGCGAGCTGCTGTCGAACGCCGAGGGCGTGGCGCTGATCGGCGCCGACGGCAGCGGGGCCGCCTCGACCAGCTGGGTGATCCCGCACTCGGCGATCGGCACCACCTACATCCAGATGCTGCCGATCACGCTGCAGGGGAACGCGTTGGTGCTGGCCGCGAGCAACGGCGTCGAGGTCGACTGCTTCCATTAGCCCTGCTCACTTCGATCCCTCTCCTACCAGTGCCCGACGATGCCCTCGGCAGCATCCGACAGCGCCGCGCCGAGCGGGTTGCCGGCGGCGGCATCGAGCACCAGGGCCTGGTTGAGGAAGTGCAGGCCGACGAGGCGTGGATCGTCTGGGATCGACAGTAGGTAGCGGGCCTGGTTGTTCTGGCCCGCGACGACGAAGGCGAGCGGCGCGCGCAGCGTCGTCGTGCACGACGGCATGCCGAACGGCGCGAGCGACCATGGAGCGCCCTTCTTCGTCGACAGCATCATGATCGCCACGTCCTGCGGTAGGTCGAACAACGTCACCTCGTGCACCTTGCCGATGCGCGGCGTGTCGCGCGGCACCAGACGCGCCGAGCGCATCGACCCGGCGCAACCGTGCTCGAAGGTGACGTAGGTCGAGGTCGGACCGACGCGCGCCGCGAGCATCTGGTAGTAGGCGTCGACGTCGACGTAGGAGGTGCCGGGGAGCAGCGGCCAGGGGACGCCTTCGCTGATGCCCAGTCCGGCGACGACGACCTGGCCATCCGAACGACGGGCGATCACGATGCTGTCACCCGCACTGATCTCGACGTAGACGACGCCGAACGGCAACAACGGCAAGGGCAGGTAGAGGTACGGAATCGGCCAGTAGGAGCCCCAGAGGGTGAGTTCGCCATCCGAACGCAGGCCGGCAGCGATCTGGTATCCCATTGCCATCTCGGTGTAGACGATCCCGGGCGGTGGTGGGGGAACGGCCAGCGTTTCCCACGGTAGGTTGCCGAAGAGCAGGATCTCACCATCCGACCGTAGCAGCCCCGTCGCCTGCTCGGTGCAATCCACCTGCGTGTAGGTCACGCCCGGTGGCAGCGCCGGGATGTTCAACTGACCGAACGTGTTGTCGCCGAAGCCGATCGCTGTGCCGTCCGACCGCAGCGCGACGGTGTGGATATCGGCCGCCGAGGCCTGGGTGTAGGTCACGCCTGGCGGCAATGACGGCACGTTGGTCTGGCCGTGATGATTGAGGCCCCACGACACCAACGCTCCGTCCGAACGCACCGCGACGCTGTGCCAGAATCCGGAAGCGACGTCGAGGTAGCGCAGGCCGGGCGGCAGCGGCGGGATGTTGAGCTGGGAGTAGGTGTTGTCTCCCCAACCCTGGAGGGTGCCATCGTCGAGCAGCCCCATGGCGAAGGCGACGCCGGTGGCGCAACGGGTCCAACGCCGGCCGATCGGGGTAGTCGGTCCGGCGCTCTGCGTGAACAGGTTGTCACCCCAGGCGATCGCCTTGCCGTTCGACAGCAGGGCGATTGTGTGAAAGTTCCCACCGGCCGCCTGCGCGAAGGTCACGCCTGGCGGCAGCGTCGGCACATTGCATTGGCCGAAGCCGTTGCGGCCGAAAGCGACGAGTTGGCCGTCCGAACGCAGCAGCAGCGAATGTCCTCCGAGGCCGCTCGGGAACACCCGCGTGTAGCTCGTACCCGGCGGCAGCGCCGGCACGTTCAGTCGCCCGTTGAGGTTCGAGCCCCAACCGATTGCGACGCCATCCGAACGCAAGGCCATGCTGAAGTTGCTGCCTGCGCCGATGTCGGTGTACCGGACCCCCGGCGGCAGAGCGGGCACGTTCATTTGGCCGTAGCTGTTGCCGAACGTGCTCGAACCGATGGCCACGATCGCGCCGTTGCTGAGGAGGATCAGCATGTGCGCGCCACCGGCCTGGACCTTGATCGCCGGTGCCGGAAGCGCTGGCACGGCCCACGTTCCCTGATAGGGTTCGCCCCACTGCACCACCGCGCCATCCGAGCGCAACGCGATCGCCGCGGCTTCACTGGCCTCGATGTCGATGTAGCGGGTCCCGGGTGGGGCCGGTGGCGGCGGCGTGTAGGGCGAAGGGACCGAGTTCCACCGTCCCCAGCCGACGATCGTGCCATCGGACAGCAGGCCGATCGAGAACTCGCGCCCACCGGCGACATCGACGTAGCGCAGACCCGGCGGCGGCAGTGGCGGCACCAGATTCTTCGCGGTCCCCTGGCCGTGCCCGAAGATCTGGCCGTCGTCACGCAGCACTAGCGAGAAGTCGTAGCCGCCCGCGATCTGCACGTAGGTGCCATCGCTGGCCTCGGACGTGAAGCCGATCCTCCCCCAGCCACGCACCGCGGTCGGCGGCGGGGCCTGTGCAGCCAGCGGCGCGGACACAATGGCGAGGACGCAGATCACCTTCACCAGGACGGAAGAGCGAGACGCGTTCGTGTTCATCGGTGTTCTCGAGTGCATGGGGCAGGACCGACCGACGACACCACGTTCCCGTCCTGCCGAAGAACACGGTGCGACCCGGGATCGGCAGATCAGTAGTTGACGACCATGCCAGGCGAGCCCGCGAACGTCAGGTTCGCCAGCATGCAGACCGCCTGGACGATGTAGATGTTGTTGCCGGGCGGGAACACCAGCGAGTAGCGGATCGACTGGTCGAACCCTGGGCTGAACACCGGCGCCAGCGAGGTGGTGTAGACCGAGGTGGTGTCTACCCACAGCTCCACTCCTGGAATCAGCGGGTTGAAGTACACCGGCATCGGGTACGCGGGGATGCCGTACTGCAGCCACGCGGCGAGGATCGTCGAGCCATACTGCGGCCGATCGATCAGGATGCCGGCAGGCGAACCGCCGGGGCTGGCCGGATTCGGCAACCCCCCTTCGAAGTCGATGTTCATCCGTAGCA
>JAGQRA010000639.1 GCA_020425885.1 Planctomycetota bacterium
CGGAAACCCGCCCGTATCCGACCCTGGTCACGGCCGCGACCCGGGCCGATCCGGCCGAGCTGGCCAGGCTGCAGCGCCCGGGCCGCGTCGTCTTCGCCGACGGTTTCGAGTCCGAGCAATCGTTCGGCTCATACTTCGAGATCAACGGCCGCGAGAAGGGCCGCGTGGTCATCGATCACACGCCGGCCCACGTGCACGGTGGCACCGGCTCGCTGCGCCTCACCGCCCCAGCCAACGACGGCGAGTCCTCGGGCGCGAGCCCGGTGCTCTGGCTCGGCGACGACGGTCACGACTGCCTGCACCTGCGCTACTGGATCCGCTACGCCGACGACTACGACCAGGGCAACCTCAACCACACCGGCGGATCGCTGAGCGGCGTCGCCGGCGATTTCAAATGGACCGGCATGGGTTCGGCCGGCAAGCGGCCCGCCGGCGACGACCACTTCAGCACCCGGGTCGAAGGTTGGCGCGACTGGCAACGCGTGCCGGCCCCGGGCTACCTGTTCTGCTACGCCTACTGGATGGACATGAAGCGCGACCGCGACGGCAACTACTGGGGCAACATGCTCGGCCCCGTCGCGACCGAACGATCGGTGCCGACGCGCGGTCGCTGGCTCGGCGTCGAACAGCGGGTCCGTTGCAACACGCCCGGCCAGGCCGATGGCGAACTCGCGGTCTGGCTCGACGGCGCGCTGTATCTGCACTACACGGGCGTGCGCTGGCGCAGCAGCGAACGGGTCCGGCTCAAGCGGGTGGCGTTGATGGTCTACGTCCACCACGCGGTGCGCGACAACACGGTCTGGTACGACGACGTCGTCGTCTCGACCGGCTACATCGGCACCGGCAAGGTCGAAACCCGTGACCTCGAGGAGAACAAGTGATGACCTCTGTCTCGACCACGACCGATCCCGGCGGCCGCGATGCGGTCCGACTGCGGCACGGCGATGACGAGGTGCTGATCGCGCTGCTCGGCGCCCAGGTGCTGACGTGGCAGCATCGCGGCCGCGACGTGCTGTGGACCGCGACCGCGGCCACCTACGAGCCGGGCAAGCCCGTGCGCGGCGGCGTGCCGATCGTGTTCCCGTGGTTCGGCGACCACCGCACCGACCCGTCGCTGCCGGCCCATGGCTTCGTCCGCACGCAACCATGGACGATCGCCGAGAGCGGCCCCGAGGCCCGCGTCGAGCTCACGACCTCCGATACGTCGGCCAGCCGCGCGCTGTGGCCGCATCGGTTCGAGCTGCGCTTCGAGGTCCGGCTCGGCACGTCCCTTCGCCTTGCCCTCACCATCGTGAACCGAGACCCGCTGCCGCTCCGTTGCGAAGAGGCGCTGCACAGCTACTTCGCCGTCGGCGATGTCAGGCAGGCCTCGGTGCACGGTCTCGAACACGTGCCGTTCGTCGAGCACGCCCGCGAACCCGAAGGCGCATGGGACCCGGGCGCGCCGCTCTGCTTCCGCGCCGAAACCGACCGCGTGTTCCAGCAGATGCCGGCGCGGGTCCGCCTGCATGCTCCGGCGCTCGGGCGCGAGCTCACGCTCATGGCGCCCGCCGCCCGATCCGCGATCGTCTGGAACCCCTGGCCGGCGAAGACCGCACGGCTGTCGCAGATGGCGGCCGACGACTGGATCGGCTTCGTCTGTATCGAGACCGCGAACGTGCACGATGGCGCGCTGCACCTGATGCCGGGCGAGTCTCACACGATGGCGCTCGAGCTGACGGTCAGCGGCGATTGACCGCCTCGCCCTGCCGCTCGCCGGGCTCACCGCGGCCGAACACCTGTTCCCGCGTCAGCACGTGGCGCCGCGGACTGCTGGTCGCGGCGACGACCCGCCCCTTCTCGACCGTGGCGATGCGCAGCTCGAAGCACCACGGCTCGTGGCGGAAGACCAGCGAGTGCAGCGTCCCGAAGCGCCGACCGCCGCCGCGTTCGACGCCGGTCAGGATCTGCCACGCCTCGGCGACCGAGACCCGATCGTCGCCTTCACCGAGGCAGCTCTCGATGCCGGCGCACAGCTTGCGTTCGCGGCCGAGACTGTCGGGCGACGCCTCGCGGCCATCCTTGCGCGAGTGGAAGTGATTGGTCACGACCGAGAAGCTGCCGGTCACCTCCGCCGGTTCGCTGCGGCGCGAGTCGGTCTCGAACACGACCACGGGCACCTCGCCATCGGCGACCCGCGGCAGCACCACGCGCGTCAGGTATCCCGCCGGCGGGCTGGTGTTCGAGAGCAACGAACGCGCCGTCCTGATGTTCTCGGCGGCGGTCCGCTTCGCCGTCAGCTGCTCGAGGATGCAGCGCGCCGCGACGCCGGCTGGCCACGACTCGGGTTCCGGCGTGAGCGTGATCTTCGCCGACCCGACGTGCAGGAACGCCGCCGCGCCTTCGCTGCTGACCCCCGTCACCGTGGCGATGTAGCCGGGCCAGGTCACCGACGCGCTCGTCGCGCCATCTGGCCGGTGCTGAACCAGCAGGATCGTGCCACTGAGCAGATGCTCACCGGTGAACGGCCGGTCGAAGTTGCGCCCGGTCAACACGCCGCCGCCGACGACCCGATCGCCCCACACCGTGAACCCGCTGCAGCCCATCAGCCCGAACACGTCCAGCGCGTTGGCGACGAGGAGGTCCTTCAGGTCGAACCTGCGTCCCAGTGCCGGCATCGTGAGGTCGACCTTGCTGTCCTCC
>JAGQRA010000640.1 GCA_020425885.1 Planctomycetota bacterium
CCGGCAATCGGTCGGTGCTATCCTGCTGCAGTCGTTCGATCCAGCCCGTAGCCGTCGCCATGTCCACGTCCTCGAGTCCGCTCGCCCGCCTCGCCATAACCCTCGTGCTGTTGTCCGCTGGCGGCGTCGCCACGGCCTACACCCTGGGCTGGATCGGCGGTGGCAAGGACGTCGTGATCGAGACGCCATCGCCTGCTCCTGCCGAACCCGACACGGCACCGGTCGGCCCCGCTCCCGCACCGGCTGCGGTGGAAGTTCCGCTGCAGACGCCGGCCGAAGCCGGCATCCCGGAGGAGGACTGCATCCTCTATCCGGACGGAACGCGACTGCCACCATTGAACGGCGTCGAGAAGGCACCGCGAGTCGCGTTCCACAGGCGGATTCCCTTCACCCGCGTCGTCGGCAGACACAGAGGCGCTGATGGCGTCGAGTGGTACGTGCACGAGAACGGCGCGATGTCGACGACCCGGTTCCAGGTCCGCAACGGTGTCCGCGAGGCAGTCGGCGAAGTCACGATGCCGGTCACTCCCAGCACGGTGCTCGAAGACAAGTAGGCATTTCGCCGCAGGAGAATCGAGCGCCGAAGGTCGATTGCCGGGGCTATCCGCCCGGCCGCTGCGTGCTAGACTGCCACACCCCTGTACTCTCACTTCTGTCCCTCAACCACGAAAGGTCCCATGCACAGCAAGTTCACTCTCCTCGCAGCCGCCGCTGCCCTCGCGGCCTCGGCTTCCGCTCAGGATTTCATCGGCTTCACCTACAACGAGCAAACCGGCGCGACCTCGCGCGGCTCGCTCGGCGCCAGCGCCGGCGAGGTCATGACTCGCATCGATGGCTCGGAGTATGCCGGTTGGGGCACGGGCACCGCCGGGATGCGCACGATCGACAGCATCTTCATGCTCATCCAGGACCAGGATGCCTTCACGCCAGAGACCTTCGACGTCAAGGTCTATCCTGAAGACGCCCTCAACCCGGGCTTTCCCGACATGGCCGCCGGCGTGACCTTCGTCAGCTCCATCGCCGGGCCGACCTCCACGACGCCTGGCACGATCGCAGCCGCCGGCCACATCCTGACGCCGTCGGCGCCGGTGTCCGTCCCGATCGTCGGCGGCGGCGACATCTTCGTGTCGATCGTGCTGCCGGCCGCCCTGTTGTGGCCGGCCGACGGGCTCTCCTCGCACATCTGCCTCGGCTACGCGCCCAGCGCGTCGTTCACCGTGTTCGACATTCCGGGCCAGGCCCAGCAGCCGCTGACGCCCTCGACCGCGTCCAACTCGCACGGCCTCACCGTGCCCGCCCTCGGCTCTGCGGTCTACAGCACGCGCCGCAACTGGGTCATCGACGTCGGGCACAGCACCGCCGGCGGTGTCGTGATGGGCGTCACCAACCAGGCCTCGGCTCTGGGCAGCAACAACCCGCCGCCGGCCGGCTTCGGCCCCGCCCCGGGCACGGCCGACTTCATGTCGGGCGTCAGCCCTGACGTCTCGATGTTCGACCCGCTTCGGTCCGACGACGTGACGATGGACTACTACCGCACCGGCTCGGGCACGCCGCTGGTGTTCTTCCTGCTCGACATCGGCCCGTTCGCCCCGGTCGAGACGCCGCTGGCCTTCTACCTGGCGGGCAGCACCGGCGTGCAGTGCATCAACGCCACGGCGCTCAACGCCGGCTTCGTCGTCGGCGCCTCCGATGAGGCGTTCAAGACGACCACGTTCCCGGCCGGAATGCGGCCGTTCCTGGTCGGCTTGCCGCTCGTGCAGCAGGCGATCGAACTCGACACCGTGAACTTCGTCGCGCACGGCAGCCCGTGCGGCCGTCAGGTCTTCTGATCGGCGAGGACTGATGCTCTCGACGCCGAACGTGGCGTCGACTGCATCCCTCGACTGCAACGCGGGGCGCGCTGGCTCGGCCGGCGCGCCCCGTTGTCATTGGGGTGAAGCCACGAGCGGCCATGGCCGCGACCCGCTCGGTCCACGTGCGAGCTTGCAGCGCCGCCGGGACGACCGGTAGCCTGCCGGTGTGACCGGCACCGGCAATCAAGCCAACGCCATCGTGGCGGGCGATCGCGACGCGCTCGCCCGCGCGATCACGCTCGTCGAGAGTCGGCGCGATCAGGATGCGCAGCGCGCCGAGGAGCTGCTGCAACAGCTGCTGCCGGCCACGGGCAGGTCACGGCGCATCGGCATCACCGGCGCTCCGGGAGTCGGCAAGAGCACGCTGATCGAGGCCCTCGGCATCCGGCTGTGCGCGGACGGGCAGAAGGTCGCCGTGCTCGCCGTCGATCCGAGTTCGGCGCAGAGCGGCGGCAGCATCCTCGGCGACAAGACCCGGATGGCCGAACTCGGCCGCCACGCCAACGCGTTCATCCGCCCATCGCCCGGCGGCGACACGCTCGGCGGCGTCGCCGCCCGCACCCGCGAGGCGCTGCTGCTGTGCGAGGCAGCCGGCTTCGACGTCATCCTCGTCGAGACCATCGGCACCGGGCAATCCGAGGTCGCGGTGCGCGGCATGGTCGACTACTTCCTGCTGCTGCTGTCACCCGCGGCCGGCGATGAGCTGCAGGGCATCAAGCGTGGCGTGATGGAGCTCGCCTCCGCCGTGCTCGTGCACAAGGCCGATGGCGACCTCGAGGCCGCGGCCCATCGCGCCGCCCAGCAGTGCATGCTCGCGCTGCGCATCCTGCATGGCGGCGAGGATGTCCCGCCGCCCGTCATCATCGGCTCGTCGGTCACCGGCCGCGGGCTCGACGAATTGTGGCGCACCATCGCGGACCGTCTCACTTCGTTCGAACGGAGCGGCGAACTCGCCGCGCTGCGCCGGCAGCAGGCCGTGGAGTGGCTCGAGGCCGCCGTTCGCGAGCGCCTGGTCACGGCCTTCCTCGACGACGCCGAGGTCGATGTTGCGATGCGCGAGGCCAGACTCAGGGTCGAACGCGGCGAGCTGCTGCCCGCGGCCGCGGCCCGTCAGCTGGTCCGAGCGAGGCGGCCATGACGACGGCCCGCATCAGGCTCGCCGTCGCCACCGACTTCGAGGCGATCGCGGCCATCACCAATCACTACATCCGCACGACCGCGATCCACTTCGGCTACGACGACGTCAGCGCCGCCGAGTTGCGCGCCCAGTGGCAGGGCAAGATCGGTCTCTACCCGTGGCTGGTGACCGATCTCGACGGCGAAGTCGCGGGCTACGCCAAGGCCGGCCCGTACCGCGAACGTTCGGCCTATCTCTACATCACCGAGACCGGGATCTATCTCGCCCCCCACCACTGCGGCCGCGGCCTCGGCCGGCCGTTGTATCGACGCCTGCTCGAGGTGCTGCGGGCCCAGGGCTTCCACTCGGCCATCGGCGGCATCGCGCTGCCGAACGAGCTGTCGGTCCGCCTGCACGAAGAGCTCGGCTTCGCGGCCTGCGGCATCGTGCGCGAGGCCGGACGCAAGTTCGACCGCTGGCACGACGTCGGTTTCTGGCAGCTGAGGCTGCATCCGACCGACCGCGCGACGCCGATCCTGGAGTCACCGAGCCAGGCCTTCGCGCGCACCGTGACGCCGCAGGCCTGATGCCATCGGCAGTCTGTCGGCGACTGCAACCCGTCACACGCCCCGACCGATGTTGTCATGGCACCGATGTGCCTTGGAGAGAACCGGGAATGATGATCCGAACGAGATTGTTGGTGACCCTGCTCGGCTGTGGCATCGTGCCGATGCTGACGGTCGGCGTCGCCTGCTACGACACCAGCAGCGATGGCGCGATCGCACTCGAGCACGAGGCCGAACGACAGCTGAGCGAGCGCGGCATCGAGCACCTCAGGGCAGTGGCCGCGGCGCGGCACGCCGCCATCGACAGCTACTTCGAGAGCGTCCGGGCCCAGGTCGCGAGCCTCGCCAGGATGCCGGCCACGATCGAGATGACCCGCGCGATGACGCGACACCTGCCCGAGCTCGCGGCACGATTCACCGGCGAGCAGGACCTGGCGACGGCGCGGCGCGCGTTGCAGACCTACTACGCCGGCGACTTCGAGACCCACTACCGATCCGA
>JAGQRA010000641.1 GCA_020425885.1 Planctomycetota bacterium
CGATCTGCGCCAGGACCTGGCCCGGCACTTCCTCAACCTGCCGCTGCGATTCTACGGCGGCCAGCGCATGGGGGAGATGATCAGCAAGGTCACGAACGACACCCAGGTGATGCAGCGTTCGTTCGAGCTGGCCTCGGACAACCTGGTGCTCGATCCGCTGATGATCGTCGGCAACATCGGCATCCTCGCCTGGTTCGTGCCGCAGGCGATATGGGTGCTGCTGCTGATGGTCCCGCTGATGGCGATCCCGATGTACCGCCAGGGCCGCAAGGTGCAGAAGCGGAGCAGCCGCAGCCTGCAGGCGATGGGAGAGGCGACGGAGTCACTGAACCAGATCCTGACCGGCATCCGCACCGTCAAGGCCTTCCAGCTCGAGGAGCAGCGACTGGCCGACTACGGCGCCAGCACCGACGTCTTCCTCGAGCGCACCCGCCGCATGCTGCGCGCCAAGGGCCGTTCGCTGGCCCAGACCTTCGTCGGCTACCAGGTCGGGTTCGCCCTGCTGCTCGGCCTGCTCGGCTACGTCGTCCTCGTCGAACACGGCATCGGGTTCAGCGACGTCGGCGTCGCGCTGGTGCCATTGACGACGACCTATCAGCACGTCAAGCGACTGACCCGGTCGTACCACGTGATGATGGAATCGGCCGGGGCGCTGCGCGGCATCGAGGAGATCCTGCAGAGCGAGACCGATCCGACCCAGCAGGGCGGGCGGCCCTTGGCCGTGGTCCGCGGCAACGTCGAACTGCGCGACGTCTGGTTCGGCTACGGCGACCAGCCCGTGCTGCGAGGTGTCAGCCTCGAGGTCAAGGCGGGGCAGACCGTCGCCTTCGTCGGGCCATCGGGCGGCGGCAAGTCGACGTTGATGGACATCCTGATGCGCTTCCACGACCCGCAGCGCGGCGCGGTCCTGGTCGACGGCGTCGACCTGCGCGAGGTCCGACTCGCCGACTTCCGCGCCCACACCGCGGTCGTCAGCCAGCAGCCGTTCCTGTTCAACGCCTCGATCCGCGACAACATCGCCTATGGCAAGCCCGCCGCCGACGACGCCGAGATCGAAGCCGCGGCGCGGGCCGCCAACATCCACGACTTCATCGCTACCTTGCCGCAGGGCTACGCCACCCTGGCCGGCGAGCGCGGCAGCAACCTGTCGGGAGGGCAGATGCAGCGCATCACGATCGCCCGCGCGATCCTCCGTAGCCCGGCGATCCTGTGCCTCGACGAGGCCACCTCGGCGCTCGACTCGGCGAACGAAGAGGCCGTGCAGCGAGCCATCGACCGCCTGCGGGCGGGGCGGACTTCGTTCGTCATCGCGCATCGCCTCTCGACCATCGCCGATGCCGACCTCATCGTCGTGCTGGACCAGGGGCAGGTCGTCGAGGTCGGAACCCATGCCGAGCTGATCGAGCGCGGTGGTGTCTACAAGCACATGGCCGACCTGCAGACGGCGTAGTCCCGGCGCTGAGGTCCGGCGGTCGCGCCGGACCCGTCAGGCCGGGCCGATCAGGGCGATGGCCGTGGCGCGTATCGCTTCACCGCGCCCGATCGGCCCGACCTTCTCGCCGGTCTTGCCCTTGAGGTTGACGCGATCCTCGGGCACCGCGAACAGTTCGCCGATACGGGTCCGCATCGCCGGGCGATGGGGGGCGAGCCTGGGGGTCTCGGTCTCGATGACGACATCGAGGGACCACACGCACAATCGCCGCTGTCGCAGCTGCCGCATCGTCTCGGCGCAGAAATCGGCCGAGGCCCGATCCTTGTTCTCGGCGTCACGGTCGGAGAACAGCGTGCCCAGATCGTCGAGGCCGCAGGCACCGAGCACGGCGTCGCACAGGGCGTGCAGGACGGCGTCGCCGTCGCTGTGGCCGACCGGGCCGACCGGCGACTCGATGGCGATGCCGGCGAGCATGCACGGGCGGCCGGGCTCGAGGCGGTGGACATCGATGCCGAGCCCGATACGCGGGAGGTCGTTCATGCGAGTTCTGCCTGCAGGATGGCCGCGGCGAGCGGCAGGTCCTCGGGGTGGGTGACCTTGAGGTTGGTCGGCTTCCCGGCAACGATGGCGACCGGGTGGCCGAGATGCTCGACGAGCGAGACA
>JAGQRA010000642.1 GCA_020425885.1 Planctomycetota bacterium
GCAGTGCCTCGCGACGCGGCCGAAGGCCGATGCCAAGCACTGGGAATGACGGCCCGGGAATGACAGGCAGCGAGTTCCGATGCCGCGGAGCGGCGGTGGTCGCCTGCTACGCCGTCGGCCACAGCCAGGCGAAGGTCGCGGCCGTCACCAGTCCGTAGATCACGCCGTCGACGACGAACTTGACCATCACCGCGGTGCCGAGTCCCTTCCACATCCACTCGTTCAGGCTCGAGGTGCAGTAGCCGAGCATGGCGGCCGCGCCGGTGACGCGGAACACGGTCATGCCGCCGGCGCCCGGGCCGTGCCCGATGCCGGCCAGGTAGCCGCTCACCGCGCCGACGATGAGCGAGAACACGAACCACAACAGCAGCGACCGGCCGAGGCCGAATCCGCCGGGCCGGCGCACGATCATGGTGCCGACCGGGCCGAGTTCGAGCTTCGCGATCATCTCGGGCGAGCTCATCTCCTGCATCGAGCCGGCGCACGGGAACATGTAGCTGCCGGGCTCGACGCCGGCGGCGCGCACGGCCGCTCCCAGCTTGTCCTCGTCGGGCAACTTCTTGAAGTCGCCCTTGTGGATCGGCAGCGCCATGTGGATCACGGAGCTGGCGACGAAGACGAACACCGCCGAGAGCAGGATCGGCAGCCACAACGCGGCGAGGGGGGTCATGCACGCATGATGCGCTCCGGATCGGCTCGTCGCCAGCGACTGGCCGAGGTCGGGGGCAGCGGGGCAGGCGGAGGCCGAGCCCAGGGCCACTTCGGGCGGCTTCGACGCAGCGATCGGTCCTGCGGTCGGCTACGGTTCGCTGCCGATACAGTCCGAACTCCGCCGTGAAGCCCGAAGACCTCCAGACCGATTGCCGTCACGTTCGCTGGGATCGCCCATGCGTGCCCCACAAGCTGCGCGGCAAGGAGTGCGGTGACTGCGACGAGTACGATCCGGTCCGGCATCGCGTGCTGATGATCAAGCTGGCGGCTACCGGGGACGTGCTGCGCACGACGGCCTTCCTGCCGGCGATCCACGCGACCTGGCCCGGTGCCAGGGTCACCTGGGTGACGCGCAAGGCGGCGACCGGCCTGTTCGCCGGCAACCGCCTCGTCGACGAGGTCCTCGCCACCGACGATGCCGTGACCGCGGCGCGGCTCGCGACCGAACAGTTCGACGTCGTGCTCTGCCCCGACGCCGATCCCGATGCGGCGGCGCTGGCGGCGCTGGCGCGCGGTGTCGAGCGGCGCGGGTTCCAACGCGATGCCAACGGTCACGTCGTGGCCACCGGGGCCGGGGCGGCGGCCTGGCTGGCGATGGGGGTCGACGACGTCGCCAAGCGGAACAACCGCGAGACCTATCAGACCCTGGTCGCCCGCGTGCTCGGGCTCGATCCGGCCGCCGTCGCCGAGCCGATCCTCGAGCCTTCCGCCGCCGAACGCGCCGCCGCGGCCGGGTTCACGGCCAGCCTCGGCAGTCGCGGCCCGTTGGTCGGACTCAACACCGGAGCCGGTGGTCGCTGGGCCTACAAGCAATGGACGCGCGAGCATCAGGTCTCGTTCCTGCGTCTGTGCACCGATGCCGGCATGGCCGTGCTGCTGCTCGGTGGCCCCGAGGAGGTGCAGCGTCATCGCGACCTGCTGCTCGCCAGCGAGGGCCGGGCGGTGTTCGACGGCGGCAACGACAACTCGTTCGGTCGCTTCGCCGCGCTGATCGAGCAGTGCGGTGTGATCGTCACCGGCGACTCGCTCGCCGTGCATACCGCGGCGGCGCGCAAGGTGCCGGCCGTGGTGTTGTTCGGCCCGACCTCGTCGCACGAGATCGAGCTCTATGGCCGCGGCAGCAAGATCGTTCCCGAGGGACTCGATTGCCTGTGCTGCTACCTGCCGCGCTGCGACCGCGTGCCGCACTGCCAGGCCCTGATCGCGCCGCAGACCGTGCTGGCCGCGGTGCAACGGTGGCTGCCGTCCGGGGGGTGAGTCTGCGGATCGAGCGAACGCGATCGAGGGCTTCCCTGCGCCGCCGATCTCGGTGAGGATGACACACTCACCCTGTCCGAACGGAGCGACCATGCGATTCTCATCGGCCCTCGCAGCCGCGATCTCGGTGGCATCACCCGCCCTGGCCCAACGCGTTCCCGATCTGCGCGTCGACCACGGTTCGGCTGCCGGCGCCTCGGAGTCATGGCGGCCCGACATCGCCGTCGTCGGCGCCAGCATCTACACGACCTGGATGGACTATCGCGATGGCGACATGGACATCTACTTCAACCGTTCCCGGGACGGTGGCCGCACCTGGCTCGCCAATGACGTCCGGCTCGACACCGGCAGCCCGGCCGGATCGGCCTGGTCGGCGGATCCGCGCATCACGGCGTCGGGCGATACGGTCGTCGTCGTCTGGCAGGACTTCCGCGGCGGCACCTTCCCGCACGTCGCCGGCATCTACTGCAATCGATCACTCGATGGCGGCGCGACGTGGCTGCCTGCGGACCTGCGCCTCGACATGTCCGCCCTGCCCGGCGCCAACGTCGCCCTCGATCCAAGGATCTGCAGCGTCGGCAACGCGATCTTCGTCACCTGGGAGGATCAACGCGACGGCGGTCGCGACGTCTACTTCA
>JAGQRA010000643.1 GCA_020425885.1 Planctomycetota bacterium
ACCTGCCGGCGCCGATCCGCATGCTGCAGGAAGTCACAGAGCCGCAGAACCAGTTGCACTCGATGTCACCGCTGCACCGGGCCGAGAAGGAGATCCGGTTCTTCAAGGACCTCTGGACGATGCTGTTCCAGACCAACTCACCGTGGCATGGCATGCCCGTGCCGGGAGCGCCGGGGCCGGGGTTGACGGTGAACCTGCTCGATCTGTGGGTCAAGGGCACGGTGTCCGGTCACATCGATCAGGTCTACTGGTACTCCGACCCGAACAACGCGGCGACGTTGACCTGGATCGACCTGCCGCACGAGTTCCCGCTGATCGACTTCCTGTGGACGGAGTCGGAGGTGAGCCGGGGGTTCAAGCTCGGGGATGCGGTCTCGGGTTCGACGATCGAGCCGCTGTCGTCGACCGAGTTCGTTGAACTCATCGACCTCGTCCAGGTCCTGCTCGACTGGGACTACACGATCTCGCCGCAGCCGCCGGAGACGGACCGGTTCTACAGTCGGCCGACGTCGGCGGGTGCGTGCCTGCTCGAGATGATGCGCATGGGGTTCAACGGCCAGGGCGAGACGTATGGACGTCACTGGGTGCGACAGCGCGGCGGTCAGGTGCCGGACAGTGTCAGCAACTGGCTCACGCTGCAGCAGCCGTCGGGGCAGCCGGCCGGCGGGACCGGGACGCTGATTCGCCGCGACGTGGCCTGGTCCCATGTCGGCGATGTCTTCTCCTCGCTGCTGACGCAGCACGGATCGCTGTTCGCCGGGGGGCTGGAGCCACCATACCTGGCGCTCTACGACTGGACGGGGGCGGTGCGGACGACACTGGGACCGGGCGAGATCAATGAGCTCGTCGAGTTCTTCCTCAAGCTCGGCGGCCACTACATCGACCCTGACTTCAACGACCACAATCCTTCGCGCAAGATGGCGCGATGGGAGTTGGCCGGGCAGGACACGGACAAGTTCATGAACAGGTTCGTTCCGGCCGGCTATCCGTTGACCGGTGGCCTCGAGCGGCTCGCGGTCGTGCGGGCGCTGCTCGATACCGCGGCCTACTTGGGTGAGCCGATCCCGCAGTTCCGGCAGCACTTCGGGTCGCGTGCCTACGACCACAACAACGCTCCCATCTGGCCGGGGACGAACGTGGATTTCGTCGGCGCCGGGCTGAGGGCGGTGGTGTGGAACGAAGATCTGACCCAAGGCTGGGTGGTGAATCGAGGCTATCAGTCGAGGTTCTTGGGCATGGGTGGGTCCTATGCGACGCTCCTGGCCCTGTTCCCGGACCAGGGAGGCGTCGAGTCCTACTTCTGGTGTACCCCCGGCGTGCAGCCGATGGGGACCGGCACGAGTCGCTTCAACGTGCATATGAACGCTCACGCAGCGAACACCCTGCTGCAGAGCTATTTCACTGACTTCGCCACCGACCCTGTCTCACTGATCAGGCACTACTACCAATGACTGCGGTCGGATCTAGTCCGACGAAGGAGCCGTTCATGACTCGTACCCCTTGCGCCTTCCAATACCTGTGCGCAACCGCGCGCATGGTCCTGTTGCTAGCCCGGACTATTCATCTGGAGGAGCGGCAAGGCCCTGGGCACTGGCAAGGCGAGGGTGAATGTCCCGTTTGCGAGTGGTTGACGGCGCCTGCACCGCCTTGGC
>JAGQRA010000644.1 GCA_020425885.1 Planctomycetota bacterium
CACCTCGGTAGCGGGGCGGCCAGGTTCCGATCCATGAGGCCGACCCGCCCGGAGATCGCCGGCGACCCACCGGCCACGCAACCCGCTTGGGCCGGGCCTCAACCACATCGCTACACTTGCGCTCCCGGGTCCGCCCGGGCAATCAACATGCGCCTCTAGCTCAACTGGTCAGAGCATCGGACTCTTAATCCGCAGGTTCTGGGTTCGAGTCCCAGGGGGCGTACAGCGAGAAGGCCGGGATTCCCAAGGGGTCCCGGCCTTTTTGGTTCTCCGGCTTGGCTCTCGGGGTGCGGTCAGCCGACCAGCTCGTGGCTGCTGACTGCGATCTCGAGGCCGTCGCTGGTGACCGCCAGGTAGACGAACACGTCATCGCCGGGTTGGGGCGGTCCATCGACCCGCACGATCTGGCCATCGTCGTCCTCGACCAGGGCTGCGGTGATATCCAACGGCTCATCGAGCCAATCGAGTTGAAGCTGCGAGCGGACCTTGCGCGGGGCTCGGGCGACCTCGGGTCCACACCCCGAACGTGCCTCCACCTCCGCCCTCACGCGATCGAGCACCGTGCCGTTCTCCTCGAAGGCGCCACAGTGCTCGTGGCTCAGACACGGCCCGGTCCCGTCGCGCTCATGGGTCCGGGCCAGGCACCCACAGATGCAAACCAGATCATCCGGCTCGTCGATGTACTCCAATTCCGAACAATTGCCGCAGTCGCAGGACCAAGTGCCCTCGTAGCAGTCCTGTCCTTCCTCCGTGTCGAGATGGTGAGCGAACTCGCTGCACCCGCAGTTCCTGCACATCTCCACGGTCATCGGCATGGCACAACCCTTTCGGTCGCGATAGCTGTCCTGAGGTGCAAATGTTGCCCCGGAGGTGTGACAGCCGCTCCGTATCGGTCACGGGTGGCCAGAAGTATCAGCCGAGCACCCAATCGATCTCGGGCGTCTCCGTCTCACAGTTGGCTGCTCCGGTGACCGAGCCGGGATCGATCGCGAACTCCTTGCGCAGTTCGCGCAGGCAGGGCGGCGGATCGTAGGCCAGATCGCTGCTCATGGTGTCGAATCGGACCACCAGCGGGTTCTCGATCAGCTCGACCACCTCATCCCCCCAATCGTTGACGCCCGATTCCGACAGAGCGCCCTCGGCGACCAGTACCGGCACATCACCTACGAGGGGGTCGCTGAACTCGAGTATCCGGGGCTTCACACCCCAGGCATGGCACATGTCTGGAAGTGCGAAGTCCTGCGCGCCGGCGAAGTCCGAGTTGTCGCCCGAGTAGACCTCCGCGACCGCCACCGGTTGCGCGTCGTAGCTGCACGCGAACGAGAGGTGTGCGCCTGCGCGGGCCTCCTCGCGTATGTAGGCGGTCGCCACGTCGTGGATGCTCACTGAGGCGAGCAACTCGTCGGATGCACCTCCGAGCGACCATGGAACCAACCCCAGCTGCTCGGTGGCCCGGATGCTGGTTTCGAGGGCACCTCCCACGCGGAGGCCATCCAGAAGCACGTCGAAGGGCC
>JAGQRA010000085.1 GCA_020425885.1 Planctomycetota bacterium
GCGAATCGGCATCGACGGCGAACGTCGGCTGGGCACCGGCCTCGCCGATGTCCGGGATGCGCAGCAACTCCTCGATGTCACCCGCGAGCGAGACGGTCACCAGCACGCCGTTGTCCCGCTGGGTGAGCACCGTGTCGGCATCGAGCCAGCGGAGGGGCGCCCCGGGTGACACCCCGGAGGCGTACGCACCGAGGGTGGCGAACATCCCCTCGGCGAGTCGCTTCGGCTCCACGCCGATGCCGTGCAACCACAGTTCGCCATCGACGCGCGCCTCGACGACGTGCTCGCCGTCCGGAGAACGGACTCCGGGGCGGTACCAGAGGTCCGCGGCATCGAGCCGCTGACGCTGCTGCGAGGCGATGTCGAACGAGAACACCGCGCCGAACGGGACGACGTCCGCGGCTTCCGTGCGGTAGACGACCCGGGTGCCGGTGACTTCGAGCACGCGCCCCGCCGTCACCGCGTTGAGGACCTCGCCGCCGAAGATGTCGACGATGCTCGCGGAGGGAGCGACCAGATAGCGGTCCGCCACGAGACGGTGCTCGCCGAAGGCGCCGAAGAAGCCGAGGTTCTTCTCGAGGATGATGCGCCTCGCGAACGATCCGTCCGGCTGCCGTGGCGCCACCGTGAACGCGACGAGTGGGACGCGCCGCAGCCCGGTCTCGTCGGCCACCGAACTCCCGAGCACCAGCAGCGTCGCCGGCGCATGGTGCGCCTCGATCCGCACCGGCGTCGTGCGTTGCTGCGCGCCGGCGACGGTCACGGCGAGGGCGAACGCCGATACCGAGGCCCGCAGCGTCGCCACCGCTCGCGCCCCGCTTTGCGCCGCCCCACGACCCGCGCCGGAGCTCACTCGATCACCTCGTTGACGCGACCGGGCCGCAACGCGATTCCGCACTCATACCGATCGCGACCGCCCTGCATCACGACCAGCAACCGCGCGTCCTCGCTGACCGAGAGGACCTCCGACTTGCCGTCGTGCAGCTGATAGACCGTGGACACAGCGGTGAGCCTCGAGGCGCGGTAGCGATGGATCGGCACGACGCTACCGGCACCATCGCGGAACATCACGTGCGCGTCCCGCAGCGACTCGTCGAGCAGCCGCACGCGGACGTGACAGCGCGCCGGCAACTCGAGGACGAGACCCACCGTCGATCGGGCAGGATCGATGCGGCACTTCGCGTCGATCCACTCGACGCCGCTCGCGATCAAGGTCGTGCCGTAGCGAGGGAACATGGGGAAGGCGAAGCGCCCGTCGGCGGCGGTCCGGGCGGTCGCGGGCACCGCGGCCGCGACGGTGGCGCCGTCGCGAGAATGGACGTCGACCATCGCGGCGATCTCGACACCGGCCACCGGGCGGCCGTCGCGACCGACGACCTGCCCGCTCACCGGCCCGATGAGATCGACAGGCAGCCTGATGTCGACACCGGCCGATCCACCGAGCAGCTCCGGTGTGGTCCAGACCCAGCCGAGTTCGGGCTCGCACAGTCGCAGGCGGTAGCGGCGACGGTCGAGGCCAGCGACGACGAAGGCGCCGTGTTCGTCCGTCGTGTCGTAGGCGCGGAGTTCGTTGCCGAACAGCGACAGCGGCGCCCGGTCGCGCGGTGCGGCGAGGTCTTCCGCCGACTCGCGATCGGTGAGGTTGGCGAGTTCCCACGGATAGACGTCGACGCCGGCCTGGGCGTTGCCCGCGGCATCGAGGACCCGGCCCGAGATCGACAGCGCCGCGCGTTCGAGGTGCAGGTCGCGATGCAGGACCGCGGCCGGCTCGGCCGCGAGCCGCGCGCCGAAGCCGCTCGCCACCGCCGGGAACCAACCCGGGGCCACGGCGAACAGATCGGTCTCGGGGGCGATCTCACGCCCGGGACCGAGCCGGATCTCGTAGCCGCCGTAGTCGTCCGCGGTCACCGCCAGCGCGCCGAATCCGACCGTCGCGCCGCGCATCGGAAGTCCGCGGCCGTCGGTGACGAAACCGGTGATCGCTCGCGAGTCGTCGTCGAGACGCTGCAACTGCACGCGGATCTCGGCAGCCGTGTCGCGATGCAGCGAGAACGCGTGCGGCAGATAGCCGGGCTTCCGCACCGTCACCCTGGTCGCGGCGATCGGGACGCGCGCCCAGGAATGCCGCCCATCGGTTGTCGCGATCGAGACCGGCAGGTTCGCAGGCACGGCATCGTCGAGGGAACGCGGGTAGTCGACGAGGCCGAGGCAACGCACCGATGCCTCGGTGCCGCTCAGCGGGAAGCCGGCCGCGTCGACGGTCAGCAACGTCAGCGCCCGGGCGGGAGCGACGATCAGGATGCTGCCGCCTGCTCCGGGTTGCGCCGTGTTGTCGCCGCGTGACAGAACCGTCCAGGGCGGTGCGACGTCGAGTTCACCGGTCGGCATCGGCGCCGCGACGAGCGCCACGCCGTGGGCATCGGCGATGGCCAGCACTTCGAGCCCGCCGGGGCCGCGGACCCCGACCGCGACATCCGCGACCCGCAGGCCGGCCGTGTCGACGACCTCGCATCGCCATGGCGCCGCCGGTGCGTCGGCAGCATTCGCCAACGGGATCCGCGTCGGCGCGATCGGCCCGGGTTCGACCGCATCGGGATGCGATGCCGACGCCGCATCGTGGATGTCGGGACTGGCCCCGAGCTCGGGCCCCGACGTTCGCGTCGACGACCAGGCCAGGCCGATACCGGTCACGGCACACGCGAGGGCGACGAAAGCGGCCGCGATCTGGGTCTTCTTCAGCGTCATGGTCAACGTGGCGGGAACGCTGCCCGCGATCAACGGAGGTTGGAGCCGCGGCTGCAGCAACGCGATGACCGCCGGCACCCGACGCCAGTCCGGCCCGATGTCGGCGGCGAGCCGCTCGCGCATGCGCTGCAACCCGCGATGGATGCGCTGGCGGACCGCGGCCTCGGTGGCGCCCGACTGCGCCGCGATCTCCGCCGTGGAGAGCTGTCGGAAGTAGCGCATGATCAGGACCGAGCGGTACGGCTCGGCCAGTTCCGTGACCGCCTGACTGACCGCGCGCTGCAGCTGCAGCCGCTCGACGAGTTCGGCCGTCGACGGTTCGGTCTCGCGCCCCGACAGCGCTTCCTCGTGACGTCGGCGACGCGACACCGAGCGCAGGTGGGAGAGCGCCAGCCTGGTCGCGACCCGGCTCAACCAGGCGCCCGTCGCACGACGTTCGCGCGGCGGGCGCCGCCACAGCCGCAGCCAGGTCTGCTGCAGGATGTCGTCGACCGAGCCCTCGTCGACCAGCGCCCGCACCAGGATCCTGAGCGTGGGCTCGAATCTGGCCATGGCGAGGAAGGTGGACTCGATCGATGCTTCAGTCACCGTGTATTGGACGTCGGTGGACCGCGGACCGTGACAGCATTCCGCCGGCCGCACGCGGACACCGGATCGGCGCGGGCATCATTCCGGCTGCAACCAGACGACGACGGGTTGCGGTTCGCCCGTGCGCACATCGAGGGTCATCGTCTTGGGCTCGAACCCCGCCAGGGCGAAGCGCGCCGGCTGTCGACCGATCGGAAACAGGGCGCGCGGTTCGATGGGCAGCCCGATCGGCGGGAAGCCGTAGTGCTGCAGCTCTCCGTTCTCGCGCCAGAAGAACCGGTCGCACGCCACGCCCCCGATCTCGACGTCGCCCTCGATGCCGTCGGCGACGACGCGGTGAGGATCGGTGCTGTCCCGCAGCACGAGCTGCACCCGACCGCGGCGCCGGACGACCACCTCAACGTCGTTGTCGCGGTCGCCACGCGTGACGAGCAGCCGTTCCTCATCGGCAGCGTCACGCCACCCGTCGTAGGCCGAGACGATGACGCGGACGTTGCCGACCGCGCACCACCCCTGCACGCGGCCAGGCGACCGCGAGGTCTCGACGAACTCGCGCGGTCGCGCCCCGGGTTCGGGCCGCACATCGCAGCGGAACTCGGCGGGGATCTCGCCATCGTCGAATCGGACCCGGACGTCGATGGCCGCCGCCGGCGATTCGACGAGCGGCAACCCGAGATCGAACGCGCAGGACCGCGCCGGCACGTTCACGAGTTCGTCGACGCCGAGCCCACCCGGGACCTCCGCCCGGATCCAGAGCTGCACGCCGGCAGGTACGACCACCGGGCGGCTCAGGTCCACGACGCCAAGGGCTCGGGCCAGCGAATCGGTGTCGCCTGCCCGCGCAGCCCGCGCGAGGTCGAGGTCTGCCGGGGCGAATACGACGCATCGCGCAGGCACCGGCAGCAGTTGCTGTCCGTCCGGCGCCAACCAGGTGAGGCGCAGCCACACGCCGTCGATCGCCAGATCGATGCAGTCGCGATCCGCCGGGAGTTCGAGCGGAGAGTCCATTTCGACCCGCCCCGCCATCGGCACGTGCGCGATGAAGACCCGCCACGGCGACAACGTCGGTCGGTGCGCGGCGAAGAACCCGTTCGCGTCGGTGACGACGTGGTGGTACCAGTACGAGCCGCCTTTCTCGACCTGATCGGGTTGCGCGCTGACCTTGACCTCGAAGCCCGCGAGCGGAGTGCCGTCGACGAGGCGAACCGTTCCCGCCAACGGGTAGCCACGAACCAGGACCAGGTCGCCGATGTCGTTCGCAGACGCGGCCCCGACATCGAACTCGGCGGTTGCCATCCCCACCGTGGCGTGACTCGCCGCCACCCGGATCCGACGGACGTCGGGCCCGATCTCGACGCCGAACCTGCCGTCCGCCGCGGCCCGTTCGCGCCCGAGGAAGCGGCCGTCTGCCGGCGTCGCCACCGATACCCAGCCGGCACAGGGAGCGATGGTCGAGTCGACGACGCGGCCGGTGACCGTGCGCACGGCCTCGAGAACGAAGTCGTGATGGCAGACCAGCGGTTCGTCGCGGACACCCGCCGCAAGTCGGATCTCGGCCGTCCGATCGCGACGCCCGGATCTGCGCGCGATCACCGCGGCCGGACGCACCGCGCGTTCGATCGGCGAACGATCGCGCCAGTACGACAGATCCAGCGAGTAGCGCCCGTCCGCCGCCGAACGAGTCGAGGCGAGATCGTGGCGGGCATCGTCCGCAGCTCCGCCGAGCGGCGACCTCAGGGCGACGACCGCGCCTTCGAGCGCCGCGCCCGACGCGTCGCGGACGGTCCCGTCCAGCATCCATGGAGCCGGCCGCGGCGACGGCCCGCGCGTGCGATCCACGCGGTCGAGGGGCGCCGCCGGCGGCGCCTCGCTCGAGACCGCTGCCGACCCCTCATCCTCCCGCGCCGGGACGAAGGCCGCAGCAGCGCTGGCATCGCCGGCAACGCGCGCCGACGCGTCGGGCGACATCAAGGGTTGCCAGACGATGCCGAGGACCGCCATGGCGCAGGCCAGGGCGAAGCCGACGATGATGACCCGGGTCCGCGTCGGGGTCATGACCATCGCGGTTGGAACCGCGACCACAGGAAGAGGAGCAGCAGCACCGGCGCCGTTACCATGAGCCGACGATCGCGATATGCACGCCCGGCATCGGGGCTGGCGAAGGCGAGAGGATCGCGAGCGATCGGAGAATGGGCCACGCCCGGAAGACGACCGCCGCGCCGCAGCCGTGACGGGAAAACCGCCGGACGCGGGTCGTTGGCAGTGCCGCGGATCGCGGGCCTGGCCCACTTGCTGGCTTTGCTGCCGTGGCAGCGAGGCTTGGGACGTTCGGCAGCGGCACCGGCACGGTCGCGGCGCCGGCGGCACGATCAGCGCAAGGTCACCTTCAGCGGGCCGTCCGCCGTCCACGCCACTGCCCCGTTGCGCTGCCGATCCCGGTAGACGAGCAGCCGCGGCACGCCGCGGGGCATGTCGACCGCGAAGCTGCCGTCGGCACCGGTGCGACCCAGCATCGGCAGGCCGAGTAAGAAGTCGCCGGCGGCGTCGGCGCAGAACAGCGCGACGTAGGGGCGCCCCGCCCCCCGGCCGTCGACGACCTGGCCCGTCAATCGCACGCGCCCGTGTCGGCGGATGTCGATCTCCACCTCGCAATCGGCCGCCATCGCCTGGGCCACGAGCGCGACCGGTTCGCCGTCGACGCTGGCCTCCAGCCACGACAGCGGTCGCTCCGACCACAGCCGGAACGAGCCGTCGGCGTGCGTCGGCCGCCGCAGCAGCGCCGAGCCGTCGCCGGCGCCGACGATGGCGCCTGGCAGGGGGGCGCCGTCCCGACCGAGCACGCGGCCCGCGACGCAGAAGAACCGGTCGCGCGCGAGCCGCAGGTCGATGGCGATGCCGCGGTCACTGTCGAAGCTGCCGTGATGGACGAATGCGAGGCCGACGGGGTCGACGACGATCGCTTCGACGGGCTCGTCGACGCGAACGAGGAACGCGCCCTTGCTCGTCGTCGTGGCGGTGCACACGGTGCCGCCGTCGGCGTCGGCGATCCGCAGGTCGACCTCCGGCATCGGCTCGCCGATCGGGTCGACGACGTGGCCGCGCAGCGTGAAGAAGCGTGCCTCGGCGAACGAGCAGTGCAGGCCGACGGCTGTTCCGCCGGTGACTGCGAGTTCCTTGTGCACGCCTTCGAGCTGCACGGTGACGCATCGCAGCGGCAACCGGGCGTCGTAGGTGAACCGTCCGCCGGCGTCGGTCAGCAGCTCGACCAGCCGTTCGCCGCCGCCGCCGAACACCCGGACCACCGCGCCGCGCACGGGCGCGCCGTCGAAGCCGAGGACGTGACCGGCGACGTGCTGGGCGGGAAGCGACACGCAGCTGAGCAGCGCGATGAGGGGAGCAGGGCGAAGCATGATCGTGGCGTCGGAGCGCCGCCCATCCTATCAGAGCCGGTTGACACGCTCCGGCGCGACATCGAACCCCACGTCAGCCGATGAATCAGCCGACCGTCGCATCCGTTGGCGGGCGGCGACGAGCGGTGTGTCCTTGCACGGGACGGCAAGAGCGAGGATCCACTGGAATACGTGCTCGAGGCGATCAACACCTGCCGCAAGCGGGTCGAGAAGTCGCGCCGGCATGCGGGGCGACCGGCGGTTGCGGAAAGCCGGCTGTCGCTGCTGCCGGCCGGCAGCCAAATCGCAGTTCAAGTGCCGTCGGCCAGCTCGGGCAACCCCGCCGCGAACGTCTCGGCGTCGACGAGCACGGCCTCGGCGGCGTTCGGGTGCTCTTCGTAGAACGCCTCGAGCGCCTTGTCGTGTCGTTCGCGGGCACCGTCCCAGCTGACCTGGACGGGCGTCGCGCCGGCATCGGTCGAAACGACGAAGTCGACCTCGCCCTTGCCACGCCAGTAGAAGACCTGCGCGAAGCGTCGGCGCAGCAACAGGTAGGTCGCGCACTCGAGCTGCTTGCCGCGATCGTCGCCGGTGCGGGTGACTGCGATCCGACGCAGGCCGGAGTCCACTGGGTAGTACTTGCGATTGCGCGCCGACCGCTTGCGTTCTGACCACGCGAAGAACGGACACGAGAACGCCATGTAGGCGCCTTCGAGCGCCTCGACGTACAGCTGGGTCGTGTCGACACTCATCCCGATTGCACCGGCCGCGCGCCTCATGCTCAGCTCCGAACCGGCGGACTCGAACAACACCTGCACCAGTTGTCGCAGCGGCAGTGACGAGCGGGCGCCGACACGTTCGCGCACATCGCGTTCGACGATGTCGTGGAAGTAGGCGCGCAACATCAGGTCGTGGTCGGGCGATGTGGCGGGTGCCGGGAAGCCGCCGGCGTCCAGATACTCGGCAACCGTCGCCCGCGGCCGCAGCTCGCGATACTCCTCGAGATCGAACGGGAACAGCTCGATGCGGTGATGCCTGCCGGAGAGCGTCGAGCCCAGCTCGCCCGACAGCATGTGCGCGTTGGAGCCGCTGATGGCGAAGCGATGACCACGCGGGCGATCGAGCTGCGTGCGCAACCACTGTTGCCAGCCGTCGACCGCCTGGATCTCGTCGAAGAAGAAGCAGCAGCTGTCGCCGCGGTCGCCTGCGAAGGCCTCGACGACGGACTGCAGTGTCGCGTGATCGAGAGCGCCCGAGAGGCGCGGATCCTCGAAGTTCAGGAACA
>JAGQRA010000645.1 GCA_020425885.1 Planctomycetota bacterium
CCCTGCTCGCCCTGGCCGCCTGCGCCGCCATGCCCGAGGCGCCATCCGAGTTCGAATGGGAACGGGTCGAAGGCAGCTCGCTGGCCCTGAGGCGCGCTGGCGAGACGGTCTGGCGGTTCCACTTCGGCGACGATCGCGGCAAGCCGTACTTCCACCCGTTGGCGCTGCCCGGCGGGCGTGAGCTGACCCTCGATCAGCCGGCCGACCATCGCTGGCACCACGGCCTGTGGTTCAGCTGGAAGTTCATCGACGGCGTCAACTACTGGGAGCACGACGGCAACACCGGGCGACCGGCCGGGCGCACCTCCTGGCGGCCGACCGAGGTCACCACCCACGCCGACGGCAGCGCCCGCATCGTGCTCGACCTCGACTACGCACCGCCCGACGGGACGCCGGTGATCAGCGAACGACGCGTGCTCGAAACCACCGCGCCGGCTGCCGACGGCATGTTCGCGATCGACTGGGATTGCACGTTCACCGCGCAACGCGACTGCCGGCTCGATCGCACGCCGTTGCCGGGCGAGCCCGGTGGCAAGGTCTTCGGCGGCTACGCCGGCCTCTCGTTGCGCCTGGTCCAGCTCGAAGATCGCGATGCCGTGACCGACGCCGGTCCGGTCGAGTGGAACGCCCAGCACCGCCATCGCGGCCAGGCGCGCGCCTTCGACTACCGCGGCCGGCTGCAAGACCAGGAGGTCGGCATCGCGATCCTCGACCACGCGGACAACCCCCGTACCCCGTCGCCGTGGTACGCGATCCGGTCGCCGCAGATGTCTTTCTTCACCCCGGCCGTGCTCTGCAACGGCCCGCACGCGATGGCGGCCGGCGAACGTCTGCGGCTGCGCTACCGGGTCATCGTGCACCCGCACCGCTGGAGCGCTGTCAGACTCGACGCCGCCCTCGCCGCCTACGCCACCCCGAATCCGCGATGACCAGCAAACCCCGCAGCTTCACCCGCCGCCGTTTCCTGCAGTCCTCGGCCGGCGCGCTCGCCGTGCCGTTGTTCGTGCCGGGTCTGAGGCGCGGGCGATCGCCGCACAACGAGGCGCTGCGGATCGGCGTGATCGGGGCCGGCCGCATGGGCACGGGCGACATGAAGGCCGTGTTCGGCCAGGGCCTCGCCGAGGGCATCAACGCCCGCATCGTCGCGGTCTGCGATCTCGACCGTTCGCGCGCCGTCGCCGCCGCGCGCTGGCTCGAGACCGCCTACGGCGAGAAGCTGCCGGGGGTCGCGCCCGACGTTGCGATCTTCCGCGACTACCGCGAGCTGCTGGCGCGCGACGACATCGATGCGGTGACGATCTCGACCCCCGACCACTGGCACGCCCTGACCGCGATCGCGGCGGCGCGGGCGAAGAAGGCCATCTACCTGCAGAAGCCGATGACCTGGTCGCATCGCGAAGGCCAGCTGCTGGTGAAGGCGGTGCGCGACAACCGGGTAGTGCTGCAGGTCGGCTCCCAGCAGCGATCGGACGCGCGCTTCCGCCAGGCCTGCGAGCTCGTACGCAACGGCCACCTCGGCAAGCTGCAGCGCATCCAAGTCTTCCTGCCTCCCGACCACGGCAGCGGCGATCCGAAGGAATCGGCCGCACCGCCCGGCTTCGACTTCGACACCTGGCTCGGCCCGACGACCAAGGTGCCGTACGCGATGGCCGGCGTACACCCGCAGTCCGCCGCCGACGGCAAGCCGGACTTCGGCCGGCCGGGCTGGCTGCAGATCCGGCGCTACTGCCTCGGCATGATCACCGGCTGGGGCTCGCACATGAACGACATCGCGCAATGGGGGCACGGCGGCGACACCGATGATGGTCCGGTCGAATTCGCGGCGACGGCAGAGTTCCCGCAGCGCGGCCTGTTCGACGTCCACACCCGGTTCGAGGCCACCTGCCGCTACGCCGACGGCGTCGAACTGGTGCAGCAGACCGGCAACCCGGCCGGCGTCCGCTTCCACGGCGAGCGCGGTTCGATCTGGGTGCAGCGCGGCACGATCACGGCCGACCCGGCCTCGATCCTCGACGAGGAGATCGCGGCCGACGGCACCAGGCTCTACGTCAGCGCGAACCACTACCGCAACTGGCTCGAGTGCGCGCGCGGCGGACGGGAGCCGATCTGCCCGGTCGAGGTCGGACACCGCTCGAACACCGTCTGCGTGCTCACCCACATCGCGATGCGGCTCGGCCGCAAGCTGCGGTGGGACCCGACCGCCGAACGCTTCGTCGACGACGAGCCCGCCAACGCCATGCTCGACTACGACCACCGCGCGCCATGGACGCTGTGACCATGCGGCCCGCCGCTCCGCTCGAGATAGATCGCGACGACCAGGCCGGCCTGGTCACGGTGCGCGCCGGCGATCACGTCATCGTGGGCTGGCAGTTCGCCGACCGCTACGCGATCCCGCACTGGTTTCCGCTGCGCAGCCCGTCCGGCAAGGACCTGCTCGATCAGCACCCGGATCCGTACGGCCACCATCGCGCGATGTGGATCGCCGACAAGGTCCAGCTCGAGGGCGGGCCGGTCGTCGACTTCTACCACTGCTTCAAGAACCGGATCGACGCCGACGATCCGAGCAAGGGTCACCGCCACTTCATCCGCCAGGGCGCGATGCCGCGCTGCAAGGTCGTCGACGATCGGGCCACGATCGAGACCTGGCTCGAGTGGATCGTCGACAAGACCCAGCCGGTGCTCGACGACGTCCGCACCCTCTTCGTGCGTTCGCTCGGCAACGGCGAGGCGTTGCTCGACCTGTCGTGGACGCTGCGCGCGAGCCATGGCGCGGTGACGTTCCACAGCGACTGGATCCACTACGCCTGGCCCTACCTGCGCATCCACCCGCGCTTCTCGGTGGCGCAGGGCGGCCGCATCGTCGACGACTGGGGGCGCATCGACCAGCAGGCCACCAACGCGCAGTACGCCAACTGGATCGACTACAGCAACACGGTCGATGGCGTGACCGAGGGCGTCGCCATGTTCGTGCCGCAGGACGGCAGCTGGCGCCGCTGGCTGACGCGCGACTACGGCACCTTCGGCCCGCGCCGGGACGATGCGCTGAGCGGCACCGGGTTCGTGCTGGCCAAGGGCGAAGCGCTGCGCGGCAGCGCCCGGATCCTGGTGCACCGCGGCGATGCCGAGTCCGGCGCCGTCGCCACCCGCTACCGCGACTACGTGCGGGAGAGCCGACGGTGAATCGCCGGCGGTTCCTCACCGTCGCCGGCAGCGCCGCGGCCGCCGCCTGTGCGGCCACGCCGCGGGTCATCGCTCCCGCCGGCGGCGGTGTGCGAATCGATCGCATCGAGATGTTTGCGGTGCGCTACCCGATGACCGGCTACTTCAAGTTCTTCACGGGTCCGCACGGCGGCGCCGGCCGTGCCGCCGTGCTGATCAAGATCACCGCCGACGACGGCACGATCGGCTGGGGCCAATCGGTGCCGATCGCGAAGTGGAGCGACGAGACGCTCGAGACCGCGACCGTCGCCCTGCGCGAGTACTTCGTGCCGGCCCTGCTCGGCCGCGACCCGACCGACCTCGCCGGCGCCCACGCGGCGTTGTCGGCCGCGATCGCGCCCGGGTTCAGCACCGGCATGCCGATCACCCGCGCCGGGCTCGACCTCGCGCTGCACGACCTGATCGGCCGCCGCGCCGGCAAGTCCCTGTCGCAGCTCTGGGGCCTGCCGACGCTGGACGTCCTGACCCTGAGCTGGACCGTCAACGTGCAGCAGCTCGATGACGTCGAGGCCGTGATGCAGGCGGGAAGCGAACGCGGCTACCGCCACTTCAACATCAAGGTCGGCCCCGACCCGGCCTTCGACACCGAACTGGCGCGAGCCGTACGCCGACTCGCGCCCGACTGCTTCCTCTGGGCCGACGCCAACGGCGGCTACTCGGTCGAGAACGCCCTGCGGGCGGCCCCGCTGCTCGCCGACGCCGGCACCGACGTGCTCGAGGCGCCGCTACGCCCCAACCTGCTGACCGGCTACCGACAGCTCAAGCGACAGGGCGCGCTGCCGATCCTCATGGACGAAGGCGTCATCGCGCCCGGTGACCTGCGCGAGTTCCATGCCCTGGAGATGCTCGACGGCGTGGCGATGAAGCCATCGCGCTGCGGCGGTCTCGTCTCGTGCAAGGCCCAGATCGAGTTCTGTCGCGACCACGGCCTGTTGTGGCTCGGCAGCGGACTGACCGACCCCGATCTCTCGTTCGCCGCGACCTTGCAGCTCTATGCCGCGTTCGGGCTCGACAAGCCTGCCGCGCTGAACGGTCCGCAGTTCCTCGCCGCCGACGTGCTGCGCGCGCCGATCCGCGTCGAGCACGGACTCGCCCACGTGCCGCAGGGGCCCGGCCTCGGGGTCGAGGTCGACGAGACCGCCGTGCGCGAACTGAGCCGGGTGTCGTCGCGCAGCCGACAGCGCTGACGGCCCGACCGACGGCCGAGGCCCTCACTTCGCAGCGCCGCGCACACGCTCGGCGGCCGCTGTCGCGCCGATCTCCTGCAGCGTGGCGACGACCGTCTCGACGACCCAGTCCCGCGGCGCGGTTCTGGCATCGATCACCAGCGACTGCAACCGATCGACGAACGGGGCGACGTCGCGTCCGAGCCGGGCCTCGGTCTGCACCCGCAGGCACCAGGCCATGATCGCGGCCTGACAGCACTCGCAATCGGTCGGCGCCGAGAGGGCGAGCTGATCGCCGAGGTCGGTCGCTGCCCGAACGGCCGCGACGGCACCGGCCTCGGCGCCGGCCGCGAGGCTCTCACGGGTCAGGGTCCGATAGGCGTTGACGAGCAGGATGCGCGCGACCCGGCGATCCGGTTCGAGGCGCAACGCTGCCAACAGGGCGTCGATCGCCTCCCGGGCGAGTTCCGGTGCCGGCGCACGATCGGCGACACGGTGAAGGTCGGTGTTGTCGAGGTAGCGGATGATCGCCGCGGCCAGCCCGTGCCCCGACCTGCGCCGAGCGACCAGATGTCGCTCGCGTAGCTGGCCGCCACCGCTCCCCAGCGCGCGATCTCCGGCGCCATGTAGGCCGGGGTGCCGAGCAGGTCTCCGCCCTGGGTCGAGCCGCCGCTCGCCGAGTCCAACACCTTGGCGATGCCGAAGTCGACCACGTGCGGGTTGCCGTCGGCATCGACGAGGACGTTCTGCGGCTTGAGGTCGCGGTGCAGCACGCCGCGCGCATGGGCATGCGCCACCGCGTCGCAGACCGCGACGAAGGTCCCGAGCAGGCGATCGCGCGGCTGCCCGGCTGGTTCGCCCGGAAAGCGCGAACCTTCGACCAGCTCGGTGGCGATCCACGGCAGCCGCAACACCCCGTCGTCGTGAACGCCCGAGTCGAATACCCGCACGATGCCGGGATGATTCAGCGCGCCGACGATGCGCGCCTCCTTCTGGAAGCGCACCGCGCTGCCGGTCGACAGCGCGTCGATGCGGACCAGCTTCAACGCGGCGCTGTGGCCCGTGTTGGCATGCCGGGCCCGGTAGACGACGCCCGAACCGCCTCTGCCGATCTGCCCGAGCAGGTCGTAGCTGCCGATGCGGCGCATCCGATCGGGATGCCCTTGACCGACCCCGGACGGTCGCTGCTCCGCCTCGGAAGGCTGCGGTCCCGGGTGCGATGGCTCGAGATGCCAGGTACGTTCGGGATCGGAAGGCTCGGGCAACTCACGCACTGGGCTGGCCGGATCTTCCATCGTCGGGTCGAGACCGCAAGTGGTCCGGCCGATTCGGTCGGGGAACGGCCAGCCTTGGCCGACCGCGTCCGCGACGCTGCATCCGCCGGTCAGGATGACTCCGCGCGCGGGCCGAGAAAGACACCCGGCGGTGGACAAGACTCTGCCGGCATCGGCTACGAATGGCGCCATGAGTTTCCTGGCAGCTCTCGTTCCGCTCGTCCTCCTCTGTCACCTGCCGCCGCAGCAGCCGGCACCGCCAACCGCCGCCGACACCGCCGCCGCGCAGCCGGCACAGGCGCCGCAGCGCGTACCGTTGCTGAAGCCCGCAGGCAGCTACGCCGACCTCGCCGAGATGGCCTTCGATCCGACATCGCTGCTCGTCGGTGCCGACTCGCCGCCGAAGCCGTTCTTCAAGCTGATCGACGCCATCGATCGGTTGGCGGCCGAGCCCGAGTCCGAGGTGATGCTCGATCTTGCCGAAGGGCTGGGTCTCAACCTGGCGCAACTGCGCGAGGTCGAGCGGGCCATGGCGCGGCTCCGCGGCGCCGGCAAGCGCGTCACCTGCTACCTCGAGAACGCCGGGCCGGTGACGTTCCAGGTCGCGGCGTTGTGCGATCACGTGATGATGGCCGACATGGGCTCGATCGACCTGCGGTCGCCGGCGCTGTCGGTGATGCACATGAAGGACGCGCTCGACCTGCTCGGTATCGAGGTCGAGGTCACCCGCGTCGGTGCTTTCAAGGGTGCGGTCGAGCCGTTCATGCTGCCGGCGATGTCGACGCACCTGCGCTCCCACTACGAGGCGATGCTGCGGTCGATGAACACCGACATCGTCCGCCGCATCGCCCAGGCGCGGCGCATTCCCGAGGACCGGGTGCGGCAGCTCCAGGCGCACCGGCTGTTCTCGGCCGCCGCCGCCAAGGCCGAGGGCCTGATCGACCGCATCGTGCCGTGGTGCGGTCGCGAACGGGCGCTGGCGATCGCCCGCGGCGACGAGGCCTTCGAGCTGGTCGATGTCGGCCCGAAGAAGAAGGCGCCGCGCCGCGATCTGATGGCGATCCTGGCGAGCCTGCTGCGCAAGAGCGACGACGAGGAGATCGAGGCGCCGCAGCTCGTCGTCATGCACCTGTCGGGTCAGATCGTCGACGGCCAGAAGCCGAACCCGGGCAGCATGGTCAGTGGCGTCGCCGTGAAGAAGCTCGACGAGCTGACCGCCAACGACCTCGTCAAGGGTGTCGTCGTCCGCATCAACTCACCGGGCGGCTCGGCGACCGCGAGCGAGGCCATCCGCCAGGCTCTGCAGCGGCTGGCGGCGAAGAAGCCGGTGGTGTTCTCGATGGGCGAACTCGCGGCCTCCGGCGGCTACTGGATCACGACCATCGGCCGACCGATCTTCGCCGAGGTCGGCACCATCACCGGGTCGATCGGCGTCTTCGGCATGCGTTTCCAGCCCGGCACGCTGATGCGCCGCATCGGCCTGCACAACGACATCGTCAGCCTCGACGACGGCGCGCTGATGGACGCGATCGACCGGCCGTGGAGCGACGCCGCCCGACAGCGCATGCAGGGCTTCGTCGACGACGTCTACGATCGCTTCCTCGGCCTGGTCGCCGCATCGCGCGGCCGCGAGGTGGCGGCGATCGATGCCATTGCCGGCGGCCGGGTCTGGTCGGGGCAGCAGGCGGTCGAGAACGGGCTGGTCGACGCCATCGGCGGCCTCGATGCGGCGATCGCCATGGTGCGCCAACAGGCCGGGCTCGGCGACGACGTCGAGGTGATGCACGTTCCCGAACCGAAGAGCTTCGCCGACTCGCTGTTCACGTCGATGTTCGAGGCCGGCGTCGCCGCCGCCGTCGATGGCGGCATCGACGGCGAGCTGCTGCGCGCTGCCGTGGCGCACTGGTGCCGATTCCCCGAAGTCGCCGGCGTGCTCCGTGACGGTCTCGCCAGCGACGGCTCGATGCGCATCTACGTGCTCATGCCCCCCGGACTTCGCGTGCACTGAGTCGGAGGCGATGCCCGGCCGATGGGATCGGCACCGGCGCGCGGCTGGTCGCCGGATGAGAATCGTCTACACTCTGCCCCCGGTCACCCCACTACCCGGTGTGGCTTCTCTGATGACGACCTCCCGCGTACCGCTGCTGCAGCCGGGCGACTGCCTGTCGCGCGACGAATTCGAACGGCGCTACGCGGCGATGCCGGACCTGAAGAAGGCCGAGCTCATCGAAGGAGTCGTCTACGTGGGATCCCCGGTAAGTCACGTCCGGCATGGCCGGCCGCACTTCATCATCTCGAATTGGCTGGCCTGTTACGCGGAGCTGACGCCCGGCCTGATCGTCAGCGACAACGCGACCGTCCGCCTCGACCTCGACAACGAGCCGCAGCCGGACCTGCTGCTCGGTCTGCCGCCGTCGGCCGGCGGCGCGATGAAGGTCACGGCCGACGGCTACCTCGAGGGTCCACCCGAGCTCGTGATCGAGGTCACGGCCAGCTCGGTCAGCTACGACCTGCACCAGAAGAAGGGCGCCTACCGCCGCAACGGCGTGCGCGAGTACCTGGTCCACCGCGTCGACGACGGCGAGGTCGACTGGTTCGTGCTCGAGCACGGGGTCTACGTGCGCTGCCAGCCCGACGACGACGGGCTGCTGCGAGGCCGCGTGTTCCCGGGCCTCTGGCTCGACGTCGCGGCGCTGCTGGCCGGCGATCTGGCCGCCATTCGGAGCGCGGTCGGGCGCGGCTGTCGCGATGACGAACACCGCGCGCTGCTTCGCCGGCTGCAGGCATAGACGATGCCAGGAACCACCTCTGCCGATCTGCCCGAGCCGGTCGTAGCTGCCGATGCGGTGCATCGACCGGGGCGTCCTTGGCCGACCGCGAGCGGCCGCCGCTCCGCCTCGCAGGGCTGCGGTCCCGGTGCGATGGCTCCACCGCGTGAACCGACCTTCACCGCGCCGAGGTGGCACCTACCTCACTGCACACGGAACCGCTGCCCTGCCGTCGAGCCGTGCGCTGAAGGGCTCGTCGGATCGAGCCAGATCCACTGCGCATGGAACTGCGTGCCCTGCGCCTCGATCGTGTGACCGACCGGCAGTTGCAGTTGCAGCTCGGCGTAGCCGCGATCGACCCCCGTCGTGCCGGCGGTGGTGAAGAGAGTGATGTCGGCCGACTGCCACAGGGCGATGCCGGGGAAGCCGTACGGATCGAACATCAGCGGCAGCGCGACGCCTTGCCAAACTATGTCCGAGCGGCCGAGCATCAGCATTGCCACCGCACCGGCCGGCGCCTCCGCCATCGTGAATCGCACCGTCTGGGGTGAAGACTGGCTCAGTGTCCGCATGCCGCTCTGCGCCAATGGCTGACCCGGACTGGCATCGGGCAGGCCGTACTCACGCACCCCTTTCGGCGCACACGTGTAGGCCCAGACGATCCCCGGGCAGAGGCCATTACTGGTGCACCCGTTGTTGGTGCTGCCGCCACATCGCTCGGCGAACACCGCGATCGCGTAGTGTTCGCCTGGCGGCGGCTTCAGCATCGCGACACTCTCGGCCATGCACGAAAAACCGATCGTCGAACGGTACCACCGCGCCAGGAATGAGCCATCGCGGCCCGAGAGTGC
>JAGQRA010000646.1 GCA_020425885.1 Planctomycetota bacterium
ACGGCTACGCCGTGCTGCCGACGACGTCGCAGTGGTTCACGCCGACGTCGGCCACCCTGGGGCTCGGCGACGACGCATTGTCCACGGCGCAGCCGCTCGGCTTCACGCTCAACTACCCGGGCGGCAGCACGACCGACATCCACATCAGCAGCAACGGCTTCGTGCTCGGTCAGGCGGGTGGCGCGCATCAGTGCTGCACCGGCGATCCGGCCCTGCTGCTCGCCGGCCTGCCGCGCTGGAGCGCGGTCTGGTGCGACCTCAATCCCAGTGCCGGTGGCTCGACGCACTTCGACATCGACCCGACGACGCAGGCCGCGATCGTGACCTTCCTGAACGTGCCCGAGTACGCCCAGGCGGCGACGCAGACGTTCCAGATCGCGTTCTTCCCGTCGGGCGTCGTCGAGATGCGCTTCCAGACGTGCGGCATCCTGAGCCACACGGCGCTGACGGGGTGGAGCCCAGGCAACAACTCGCGCGACCCCGGGCCGACCGATCTTTCGGCGATCACCTCGCCGGTAATCACCTCGCCCGACAAGTTCCCGCTGTGGCAGGAGGCCGGCGGCCGGCCCACGGTCGGCACTGCCGTTCCGCTGCGCACCGGTCCGATCCCGTCGACCGCGTTGCTGGCGGCGATGGTCTACGGCCTCAACGAGCTGAGCCCTCCGGTCAACCTCGCGGTGGTCGGCATGCCCGGGTGTCTGCAGTACACCTCGCTCGACGTGGTGCAGTTGTTGGTGCCCGCGGGCGGCCTCGCCACGGCGAGCTTCCAGGTGCCGGGCGTCAACGCCTTCGCCGGCGTCGAGATCAAGACGCAGGGCGCGGCCCTCGTGCCCGGCTACACGCCCGCTGGCGCGATCGTGTCGAACGCCCTGCGGCTGACGATCGATCTGCAGTAGCGCTGCAGTAACGATGGGCGGGGTGCCTCAGCGCGGTTGTCGTGGCCGCGCCTCCGGGGAGTCCCGAAGGCCACCGACCGGGCCGCGCTACTGCCCGCCGGGTTCGGATCCGCCAGCGCCGCCGGCCGCCGCCGTCACGTTCTCGTAGAGCCAGACATAGGTCTTGCGTTCCTTGCCCGGAACGAGCGTGCGCAGCTCTTCGTGCAGCGGGCGCCGCTGCTGCGACAGCTTCTGCCGCTGCTCCTGTTGCTCGGCGAAGACCTTCTTGAAGATCCGGTTGACCTCTTCCTCGTTCTCGATGCCGTCGGTCGCCTTGTTCAGCGCGTCGCCGAGGGTCTGCGTCTCGGCGTCGACGACCGCGATCGCGGCCTCGAGCTCCGCGACGCGCGCCTTCTCCGCGGCGGAGAGCTCGTGGCCGACCTGGGTCCACATCGAGTAGCCGCCGACGATCAGGTCGAGATCGCCGTCGCCGTCGCAATCGGCCATGTCGATGTAGAGGCCGGCATCGGGGCGGGTGACTTCGGTGTGTCCCTTGCGGCTCGGCTCGATCAGCGTGATCCTGGCGCCGAACCGGGTCGCATCGCCGGCGATCGCGGGATAGACGAAGACGCCGCCGCCTTCGCCGTCGCCGTAGGAGTCGCCCATGCTGCCGAGCAGCAGATCCTGGCGGCCGTCGCCGTCGTAGTCGACGAGGCGCATGGTCGCGGTCTTGCCGACCTGGATCGGCTGGCCGCCGGCCTCGACGAGCACGTTCTGTTTCGCGAACGCGGGCGCCACAGCCGTGCCCTCGTTGCAGCGGAGGTAGAGGTAGCCGCTGTGATAGTCACCGAGCAGCAGGTCGAGGTCGCCGTCGCGATCCCAGTCCATGGCCCAGGCCGAAGTGCCATGTCCCATGGCCGGCGCGCCGCCGACCGGGTCGCAGCGATCGGTCTCGTCCCACTTCTTGCTGTCGTAGTTCCAGAACTGGTTCAGCACGATGCGCTCACCGTCGCGGTCGAGGATCATCTCGGGCTGGGCGAAGCCGCTGCCGTTGCCGAGCGCGCGGTAGGGCGAACCCGAGAACGTGCCGGCGACGATGTCGAGGTGGCCGTCGTGGTCGAAGTCCACGAACTGTGGACTCATGCCGATGCATCACCAGTTGTGGAAGTCGATGTCCTTGCCGTCGAGCGCCTTCATCTTCGTCTCGGCGGCGAAGGTCGGCGTGCCGTTGCCGGGCTTGCGGAGCGCGATCGTGATCCTTCCAGGCAGGTCGCCGATGACGACGTCGAGCAGGCCGTCGCCGTTGAGGTCGTGGAAGGCCGGCGAAGGGTAGAGTCGGCCTTCGCCCATGAACTTGTCGCCGGCCATGAGGCGGACCGGCGCGGCGAAGGTCGTCGTCGACTGCTGGGCCACGGCAAGTGTCTGCGGCCAGGCGCTGGCCGTGGCCAGCAACAGGATTCGGGAGAGGTCGGGGCGCA
>JAGQRA010000647.1 GCA_020425885.1 Planctomycetota bacterium
CTGCAGTGCGCGCAGTGCCACAACCACCCGTTCGAGCGCTGGCGCATGGACGACTACTACGGCTTCGCCGCGTTCTTCGGCCAGGTCGGGCGCAAGCGCGGCGACGATCCGCGCAGCACCATCGTCTTCGACAGCGGCCGCGGCGAGGTGCGCAATGCGCGCACGCTGCGCCCCGCCGCCCCACGCTTCCTCGGCGGTGCGGCCGCGACCATCGCCGATGGCGAGGATCGTCGCGCCGTGCTGGCGCGGTGGCTGACCTCGGCGGACAACCCGTGGTTCGCGCGCAATGTCGCCAACCGGGTCTGGGCCCGGTTCTTCGGCCGCGGCCTGGTCGAACCGGTCGACGATGTGCGGGTCAGCAATCCGCCTTCGCATCCGGCCCTGCATCGAAGGCTCGGCGAGAAGCTCGCCGCCGCCGCGTTCGACATCCGCGTGCTGATCCGCGAGATCTGCGCCTCGGCGACCTACCAATCGGCCGCCCACGACGACGCACCGCCAGCCGCGACCTTCGCCGGCACCGTGCCGCGCCGCATGACCGCCGAGCAGATCATCGACGCCATCGGCAGCGTCACCGGCGTCGGCACCAAGTTCCGCGGCGTGCCGCTCGGCCACAGCGCCGTCCGGATCGCCGACGCCAGCTCCGGCAATCGCTTCCTCGACCTGTTCGGCCGACCGCCGCGCGATTCGGTCTGCACCTGCGAGCGGCGCGAAGAGCCGACGCTCAACCAGGTGCTGCACCTCATCAACGGCGAGACGATCGAGAGCAAGGTGCGCAGCGACCAGGGCCGCCTCGCCGGCCTGCTCGCCGCCTCGACCGAACCCGGGGCGATCCTCGAGGAGCTCTTCCTCGCGACCTACGGCCGCGCCCCGCGCGAGGCGGAGCGCGAGCGTGTTCTCTCCGAGATCGGCCGCGCCGGTGATCGGGTCAGGGCCGCGTGGGAAGACGTTCTCTGGGCGATGCTCAACAGCAAGGAATTCCTCTTCTGGCACTGACATGAACCGTAACCTTGACTTCACGCCCGCGCCCCGCCGCCCCGTCCTCGCGTTGGCGTTGGCGCTCGCCACCGCTACCGGGGCGCTTGCCCAGGAGCCCGACACGTCGCCGCTCATCGCCCTGCTCGGCCAGCTGCAACGGACCGGCGCCGAGATCTGGCAGGCTCGCGCCGCGGCGATGCAATCCGCCGCAGCCGCGGCCGTGGCCGAGGCGAAGGCGCTGCGCGAACGGGCGCAAACCGCGGACGCCAGCGCCGTGGCCGAGGACGAGGCCGGCAAACGCCTCGCGGCCGAAGTCGAGAAGATCACCGAGCTGCGCGCGCTGCTCGCGCAGCTCGGGTTCCGCGATCCGGCCGGAGAGAAAGCGGCCGAGCCCGACGCCCGGGGCCATCTCGAGCGCGCGATCGCCTCGCTGCGACAGCTGCCCAACACCGCCTGGGACGCACGCGCAACGGCGATGCGCGACGCGGCCGCCGGCCACGATCGGTTGGCCGTCGAACACCGCAAGGCCGGAGGCGAATTGCGGGCGCAGGCCGAGGCCAAGGACGGCACGGCCAGGGCCCTCGAAGCCGAGCTCGGCAAACTCGACCAACTGCAGAAGCTCGTCGCCAGCCTGGCGCCTGAATCGCTGACCGCGGCGGTGGCGAAGACGCCGCAGCCCGCGCCGGAACGCACGCCCGCGGCATCAGCGCAACAGCCCGAAGGCGCTCCCGCGAAGGTGGCGACCCCGCCCGAAGGCGGCAAGGACGGCGACGGCGAGGACGATGCCGATCTCGTCACCTACGACGATCACGTCCTGCCGATCTTCGAGGCCAACTGCCTCGACTGCCACGGCAACGACGATCCCTCGAGCGGGCTCGATCTGAGCACCTACGCGACCACGATGCTGGGCGGCAGTTCCGGTCGCACCCTGCGCCCCGGCAACCCCGACGAGAGCCGCCTCTATCTGCTGGTGGCCCACAAGGAGACGCCGCCGATGCCGAAGGATGCGCCGCGCCTCGGCCAACCGCTGATCGACACGATCCACGACTGGATCCGACAGGGTGCTGCCAAGGACGCGAAGCAGGCGAAGAAGCTGACCGCCGACCGCGCCGCCGCGCGGGCGAAGGCGATGGCCGCCGCCGCGGCCCGTGAGCTGGACAGGTTCGAGGTCAAGGCGGTGATGCCGGAGGGGCTCGCCGCGACGCGCAAGTCCTACCCGCAACGCCCCGGCGCGATGCGCGCCATCGCCGCGAGCCCGGGCGCGCCGCTGCTCGCCGCCCCCGGTTTCCATCAGGTGCTGCTGCTGCACCAGGACGAGCTGCGCGAACTCGGCGTGCTCGACTTCCCGTTCGGCCAGGTCGAGGCGCTGACGTTCTCGGCCGACGGCACGACCCTGCTCGCTGCCGGCGGCATCGCGGCCCAGCAAGGCGGTGCCGTGCTCTACGACGTGCGCACCGGCAGCGAACTCGGGCGCTTCGGCGAACAACGCGATGTCGTGCTGTCGGCGGCCGTCTCGCCGCGCGCCGAACTCGTAGCCATCGGCAGCACCCGTCGCATGATCGAGGTCGTGCGCGTCGAGGACGGCCGCCCGCTGTGGCAGCAGAAGCACGACGACTGGGTGACGTCGACCGCGTTCTCCGCCGACGGCAAGCTGCTGGCGAGCGCCGACCGGCAGGGTTTCGTGCAGGTGCGCGAGGCCTGGAACGGACGCGAGGTGCACGCGATGAAGGTCGCCGACGGCACCCTGGCGGCGCTGTCGTTCTCGCCCGACTCGACGCTGCTGGCCACCGCCGACGCCGACCGCGGGGTCAGCCTGTATCGCATGAGCGACGGCAATCGCCTGTTCCGGCAGCAGTCCCACGGCGATCAGGTGCTGTGCCTGACCTTCAGCAGCCCGACCCGATTGCTGACCAGCGGTGCCGACGGCCGCATCCTGCATTGGCAGACCAACGGCCGCCTCGAGCCCGAACTGCCACGCATCGACGAATGGGTCTACGGCATCGCCGCCAGCGCCGACGGCAAGCGGGTGTTCACGGTCGACTGGCAGGGCCGGCTCTCGGCGATCGACAGCCCCGCCCGCAAGCTGCTCGGTCAGGCGACGCCGCTGGCAGTGACGCAATGATGTTCGTACCGAGCCAGGACCAAAACGCACCTGTTGGCTGCGCAGCGGCGTAGCCGACAGGTGGGTTTTGGTCCTGGCTCGGTACTAACCAACTGCCGCCAGGCGCGTCACGCGTTCGATCGCGGCCACCAGCTCGGCGAGGCGGACCGGCTTGGTGAGGTAGTCGTTCATGCCGACCTCGCGGCAGCGGGCCTCGTCCTCGGGCATCGAGTTGGCCGTCAGCGCCACGATCGGCACCAGGCCCCGATCGCCCGGCAGGGCGCGAATCGCCAGCGTGGCATCGAAGCCGTCCATCACCGGCATGCTGCAGTCCATCAGCACGAGGTCGTACTCACGGGAGCTGGCGAAGGTGACCGCCTCGACGCCGTCGACGGCCACGTCCGACTCGCAGCCGATCCGTTGCAGCATGCGGACGACCAACAACCTGTTGCTCGGATTGTCATCGACGACGAGCACGCGCCGACACTCGCATGACAGCGGTTCGCCGCCCACCCCGGCGGGCGGACCGGCATCGACCGGAGTGTCCTCGACCGCCGCCGCCGGCAACAGGCACGAGAAGGTGAACGTCGAACCCGCCGCGGGCGCGCTCTCCAGTCGGATCTCGCCGCCCATGAGAGTCACCAGCCGCTTGCTCACGGCCAATCCGAGGCCGGTGCCGCCGAAGCGGCGGGTGGTCGAAGCATCCGCCTGCGAGAAGGCCTCGAACAGGTTGGCCTGCGCCTCTTGCGAGATGCCGATGCCGGTGTCGACGACCGCGAAGGCCACCTCGGCGTCGCCGGCGCCGGCGGTTACCCGGACCTCGACGAAGCCCTCGGCGGTGAACTTCAGCGCGTTGGTCACCAGGTTCATCAGCACCTGGCGCAGCCGCCCCGGATCGCCGAGCACCGAGACCGGCAAGCCATCGGCGAACGCGGTACGCAGCTCGATCTGCTTCTCGACGGCGACGTGGCGCTGCAGTTCGACCACATCGCGAACGCAACGTTCGAGGTTGAAGGCGACCCGCTCGATCGGCATCCGATCGGCCTCGAGGCGTGAGAAGTCGAGCACGTCGTTGACGATCGAAAGCAACGCCAGACCCGAGCGCTGCAGCAGCTCCGCCACCTCGCGCTGATCCGGTTGCAGCCGCGTCGACAGCAACAGATCCGCGCTACCGAGCATGCCGTTGAGTGGCGTGCGCAGCTCGTGACTCATGGTCGCGAGGAACCGGCTCTTGGCGGCGACGGCGCCTTCGGCCGCCTCCTTGGCAGCGCCGAGTTCCTCGACCCGGCGTTCGAGTTCGCCGAAGGTGCGCAGCATGGCGCGCTTGCTCTGCACCGAGTGCGCCTGCGAGCGCTGGGCCAGGCGTTCGGCCTGCCGCAGCGCGCGCTGCGACTTCTGCGGTTCGCCTCGCAGCTCCGCGTTCTCGGCGCGCAGCTCGTCGATGTTGACCTCGTCGTGGTTCACTCGCCGAGCAGGACCGCGACGCA